>NZ_JAYGHW010000008.1:0-78057 GCF_034932185.1 Spirulina sp. CCNP1310
TACTTATTTTGAGATGGCGCTTACCTAGAACCACCCTTGCCTTTGCTCGATTCTGACCCCCTTTCTTCCTTCTGGAAACAGTGCGCTGCGACTGCTTGAGTCGTGACTCACTTTTCCTGAGATGTCGGGGGTTTCCCACTGTTTCACCGTTGCTATCGGTGTAGAACTCTTTGAGTCCAACGTCCAAGCCGATGGCTCGACCAGAGGGTTCAACAAATTCAGTCCGTTCTGCACGAATACAGAACTGGGCATAGTAGCCATCGGCTCTTTTGATGAGGCGAATTCGCTTAATCTGCTCTATGGGATAGAAATGCAGATCACGAGTGCCTTTGAGCTTTAGTCTACCAATGCCCTTCTTGTCGGTGAAGGTGATTGCCTTGCGATTCTCATCTAACTTCCACCCAGAGGTTTTGTACTCTACTGAGCGGTTATTTTTCTTGAAGGAGGGGAATCCTTTTTTTCCGGGGATACCCTTCTTGCAGTTTTCGTAGAATCGCGAGATTGCACTCCAGGCTCTTTCTGCGGATGCTTGGCGAGCCATGCTGTTGAGTTCAGCGGCAAAAGGGAATTCCTGAGCAAGTTGAGCACATAGCTTTTGCAGATCGTTCTGTCCAGTTCCCCGATTGTCCATCCAATAACGGATGGCTTTGTTTCGGATAAACTGGACTGTTCTCACCGCCTCGTCTATGGCGCTGAATTGCTGGGGCTTTCCGTAGGCTTTAAACTCTAGTACAATCATCGTTATATCCTAGCCCACAACATAACCGCCCTGCAAGGACGGCGACTAAAGTCGCCCTGTCGTCTTTCATCCCCGCGAAGACAGCGACGTTGCTCTAAGACTCCCGCACTATTTTCGTAAAGAATTACGAGCAGGGAAGTTTCGGGGCGATCGCCCACCCCTCGCCCCGAAACTCCCCCGCTGGCTACAAGTTGCGTTAATGTGATTGCGTCGCTCAAAGCCGGAGAAGCGCTTGATCCTGAACAGCCAACCCCACTATAAATTTTTTTCATGATGGATGTCCTTTGGCTGGATTGTTTTTCTACGCCCCTTGACCGTTGTCATGTGGGGGATACCGTTGCTGCCCTCAGTCGTTTGGCGCAAAATGGCGAGTTTATTGCACCGGGCCTTGTGGTTCCTGTCACCGCATTGACGAATTTTTTAAGACAAATTGGTGATGATCATTTGGTGGTGCGGGACTTATTAGATCGCTCCCTACGGTTTGGGGGGGGGAATTATCGAGTTTTACACCACTTGGCTCAACAAATCCGCCAATTGATTCAAACTACACCCTTTCCCCATGACCTGAAACGGTCTCTGGATGACAGTCTGCCTCGCTTGGCTAGCCCGGTGGTGCGCCTTTCACCTTCTTTGGTGTATCGCCCCCACCAAGGCTTTAACGTTGAACAAATGTGGCGATCGCCCTCCGTCCCTAATCAAACCCACACCGTCATCGCCGCCATTCAAGACCTTTGGGGGGAACTGTTTGCCGCCCGTAACCTCTTTTATTGGCAACAGCAGGAGGTGGTGATTGCTGATTTGCATTTGGCGATTTTGATTCAGCCGGTGGTGGCGGCCAAGGCTAGCGGAACATTGATGCTCCAGGAAAGCGGCTGGGCCCTTGAAGCGATCCATGGCCTGCCCCATCCCGAGGGCCTGCCGGCCCCAGCCCCCGACCGTTATTGTGGCCCTTGGTATTCGGAAAAATTCTCCCATTGGCGGGAAGGCTCCCAACACCATGCCTATTACCTCGACCGTGAACCAGAAGAGGAGCGACCGGCGACGATCATGACTGTGCCTCTCACCGATGTGCTGGAGGCGGTGCTGACCCCCTCGGAGGTGCTGGAACTTCAGGCTTTGGCCCAACGCTGCTACGACCAGGGCGATCGCCACCATATCCTCGCCTGGCAATGGTACGACACCCTCCCCCAAGTCACCCACTATCACCATCAGGAAACGCCCCTCGCAATTCCCCTCCCCTCAACCCTCCCCTCACCCACAGTAACCCCTTGGCTAACGGGGGTGAGTGCGGCGCGGGGAACGGTGGAGGGGCCAGTGTTTTGTATTCCCCAGCCCCATGCTAATCCCGCCCAATTTCCGACGGGGGCGATCTGGGTGGCGGCGGATTTTGCCCCGCCTTGGCTGCCCCACCTCTACCGGGCGGGGGGATTGATCCTCGAACAGTCCCAGATGACCAGCCATGGGGCCTTGATGGCGCGAGAATTGGGGATTCCGGCCTTGGTGGGGGTGGTGGGAGCGGTGCGATCGCTCCGGGGGGTGGCTTCTGTGTATCTCGATGGCAATCAGGGGGTTGTCCTCCACAATGCCCCCCTCCTCCCAGAACCGACCCCGATCATGCCCACCGTTGGCCCTGGCCTCACCCTCACTCAGGTTTGGGTGAACCTCAGTCAACCCCAAACCTTTAACCCCCAACTGCCCTTGCCCGTGGATGGGGTGGGGTTGCTTCGCTCCGAGTTAATGATTCTGCCCCTGCTACAAACAGCACCGGAACCCACCCCTACACCGTTGCTCTGGTGGTTAGACCACCCGCAGCAGTTGGTGGCGCAGTTGGTGGAATGGTTGCGGCCGGTGGTGGCGGCCATGGCTCCCCGGCCGGTGTTTTATCGCTCCACGGATTGGCGATCGCCAGATTTTCCCCCCCTACCCAACCTGCCCCGAGGCGGTACAAATCCCGCCTTAGGTCTGCGAGGAACAGCGATTTATGGGTATAACAGCAGCCTGTTTGATAGCGAACTGCGAGCGCTGCAACAACTTCAGGCGGAATATGGCAACCTGCGGCTGATTCTGCCCTTTGTGCGCAGTGTCACGGAATGGCAAACAGCCCGCGATCGCATTGCCGCCATGGGTCTGCTCACCACCGAAGATTTTCAACTCTGGCTCATGGCAGAAGTCCCTTCCGTACTGTTTCAGTTACCCGACTATGCAGCGGTGGGCGTGCAAGGGGTAGCGATCGGGCCGAGGGATTTTGCCCAATTATTACTGGGCGTTGAACCCAGTTCCGGCGTATTAACCGCATCCGCCTTAGATGATCACCCAGCCCTCTGGGCCGCCTTAGAATCCCTGATCCAAACCGCCAATGATCTCCATCTACCCACCTCCCTCTGTAGCTCCACCCTCCGCCTCAGTCCAGCCAATTTAGAGCGCTTAATTGCTGCCGGAATCATGGCTATTTCCGTAGAGCGGGATACCGTGGTCAGCATTCGCCAACAGATTTTAGCCGTTGAACAAGGATTGCTGCGAGCCAGCTTAACAAGAGAAAAGAGAAAAGAGGAAAGAGAATAGAGCATTGAGAATAGAGCCAGGGGTTCAGGGGTTCAGGGGCGAAAAATTTTTCGCCCCTACATTCAAGCATCAATCCCCACTTCCCACTTCCCACTTCCCACTTCCCACTTCCCACTTCCCACTTCCCACTTCCCACTTCCCACTTCCCACTTCCCACTTCCCACTTCCCACTTCTCATCACAGCCAAAGAAGAATGTAGGATAGGAATTGATCATCCTTGGAAAAAATTGGGGCGGGTATGACGGATGTGGTAAATCAAGAGACGATAGAACCATGGGAATTGATTTCTCCTCCGGTGGAGACGGTGGATCTCACCCTCCCGCAGCGGTTGCGGTTGGGGGTTTTGGCTTCTGGAAGTGGGAGTAATTTTGCGGCGATCGCCCAAGCCATAGCCGCCCAAACCCTTAATGCCCAAATTCAGGTCTTGATCTACAACAATCCCCAGGCCAAGGCAGCGGAGCGGGCCACTCAATACCATGTACCCACCGTCCTCCTCAACCATCGCCACTACCCCCACCGGGAAGACCTCGATGGGGAAATTGTCAAAATCTTTAAAGCACATAATGTCGAATGGGTCGTGATGGCGGGGTGGATGCGGATTGTGACGGCGGTGCTGCTAGAGGCCTATGGCGATCGCGTTTTGAATATTCACCCCAGTTTGCTCCCCAGCTTCCCCGGCATCCATGGTGTAGAGCAGGCCCTCGCAGCGGGGGTGAAAATTACCGGCTGTACCGTGCATTTTGCCGATCTTGAAGTGGATAGTGGCCCGATCATCATGCAAGCCGCCGTGCCGATCCTCCCCACCGATACCGCCGAAACCCTCCATGCCCGCATTCAAATCCAAGAGCATCGGATTTATCCCCAGGCGATCGCCCTTGCGGCCAAGCTCAAACCCTAGGGAAATCCAAAACCCCGTAGGGGCGAAAAAATTTTTCGCCCTCACCCATTTCCCTAGGAAAAATTAAGTCTTTAAGCCAGTCTTTACGCCTTGCAGTGGGTGACTTCAATCACCGTATGGACATTGCCTCTAGGGGTGAAATCGCCCTTAATCGTCATTTCCAGGGGATCACAGGCAGCAACCAGATCATCAAGAATTTGATTCACCGTTTCTTCGTGGGAAATGTAGCGATCGCGATAGCTATTGATGTAAAACTTCATCGTTTTCAATTCAATCACCCGCTGATCCGGGCAATAGGTGACGTACATTGTCGCAAAATCAGGATAGCCGGAAAAGGGGCATTTACAGGTAAATTCCGGCAGCGTAACGGCAATGGTATAGCGACGACCGGGGCGGGGATTGGGAAACGTGATCAGGGAACTTTCGGCAATTTCGCGCTCGCCATATTTGACTTCTGGGGTCAAGGTGGATTCTGACATGGATTTAAGGTAAAGATTGCAGGCTCAACTGGTTATTTTCCTTCCCAATCCGGGCAGTGGGTATCGCCTTTGCCGTGGGGGTGAATGGCACAAACCAGCAGATTCTTATTATAAACATGACCATGGTAGTTAACGCAGCCTTGGCAGGTGGGGGGCGGTGCTACCCAGTCTACGGTGGTGAAGGTGTTGAGGTCGTCGTCATTGAGCCAATCCACCAAAGTATGGCCCCGGGGTTCGGTAATTTCTGACCATAACTCCCCCATAAGCTGCTCCCAATCGCTGGGGGTCATTTCTTCAATTTCGTGGCTAATCGCTTCGGCAACATGGGTTAAATCCTGCACCACATCTTCAATTTCAGTGACAACATCGGTGCAAAATGTCCAGAGTTCTTTAGTCCAGTCTTCCATGGTGATGAGGGTTGCCGAAGGGGGATTGGGGATTTAGGATTGGAGGCGGCGGAGTTCGTCCTGAAGGGCTTGGACTTGTTGCCGCAGTTGGTCAACGTGGTCGGGGTTTTCCCCTGGGGTGTCGTCGTCAATGATTTCAATGCGACGGGGGCCCGGTTCTGGGGGGTTGGGGTCTGTCCCTTCTGTCATTGGTGGTTTTTGCGATTGCTGAATCAGATCATCGACAAATTTGCCCACTTCTTCCGACTGCAATTCGCCCCGCTTGACCATTTCTTCCGCCAGGAGTTGGGCCTGTTGACGGAGTTCTTGAAATTGGCTACTGGCTTTTTCTCCAGCAAAGGAGGCTAGACCCACACCGAGGTAAAAGGCTTTTTGGACAATGTTACCGAAACTGGCCATAGGGTGACTCTCACAACGTTAAGCGTTAGGGGGCGATGGGTGCGCTAACTCGGATTGCCCCCATCTTTGGGCGACCCACTCCTCCCATGGTAGATCAAATTTTTTCCGGTTGCGTGGGAGGAATCAGTTCGATGGTTTTGCCCTCCTGGGCCAAAGCACCTTGGGGAAAGACGGCTTGGACTTGGGCCCCGATGCTATCGAGGAAATCATCGGTGTGGAGGGGGTCGTGGTGGAAGATGATCAACTGCTTAACGTGGGCGGCTTCGGCTACCTTCACCGCCTCTTGCCAAGTGGAATGGCCCCAACCCACTTTACTGGTTTTGGGGTGGTTGTATTCCTCATCGGTGTAGCAGGCATCGATGATCAGCAGATCGGCATGGTCAGCAAGGCGCAGCACATTGGGATCGAGGTGGTCGGGAAAATGTTCGGTATCGGTGACATAGGCCACTGCTAACCCTTCCCACATGACGCGATAGCCCACTGCTTCCCCAGGGTGGTTGAGTTTGGCGCTGGCGATCGCCACCTCCCCAATCTCGATCGTCTCCCCAATCGTGACATCATGGAAACAGAGTTCCGACTGCATCACCTGAATGGGGACGGGAAAATTGGGGTGGAGCATCTGGTCGTGGTGACGCTGTTTGATGGTGGCCCCGTTGGGGGCGATCGCCCCATAGATATGGAAGCAATTGCCGCCGATAAACGCTGGCGTAAAAAACGGGAAACCTTGAATGTGATCCCAATGGGTATGGGTGAAAAAAATATGCGCCTCCAGGGGCATCTTTTGACTTAAAAGGGATTGCCCCAAAACGCGCAATCCCGTCCCCCCATCAAAAATCAACCGCTGTCCCCCGGCTTGCATTTCCACACAGGGAGTATTGCCGCCGTAGCGGACTGTCTCTGCACCAGGGCAGGGGATACTGCCCCGTACCCCCCAGAATTTAACTTTGAATCGTGATTGTTGCTCGGACATATCAGCGTGATGAAGATGGGTTTAGCCAGAACCAAAGGCAGAAAGGAACGGCGCAAGGAGGAAACGCCAGAGAATCTCTCTAGAATTAACCTGCACAGCTAGAGGACTCAACTCAGGATGAAGTTAAAAATCACTCCATTGATTTGCAGCGGCGAGGCCTGCTCCCAACTCGCCCAGCAAAGCTGTACAACCCAGAGATCGAGGGATCGATCCCGTCAAATTCAGTGAGCCGTTTGCTCCAGGATAACCAAATCTCGATCAATCGAGATCACTGAATTCAGGGAAATTACGGATCAGCCCTATTCTTGAAAATCATTCATGTTGAACAATAAGGGTAAACCGCCTTTGCTGTCGCCCCCCATCACCAAAACCTTGGGCATTTGTGAACCGCCATTGCGCCAAGCTTCGATCGCCTCTTTCTGTAACACTAAGCCCCCCCCTTGGGCCTTGAGGGTTTCCGCTAACAGCCGTTGGGCTTCGGCGCGTCCTTTGGCCCGGTTAATATCGGCTTGAGCCTGTTGCTCCGCCTCACGGGCAATGTAGATCGCCCGTTGGGCCCGCTGTTCGGCAATTTGCTTATCTTCGACAGCGTGGGCAAATTCTGGCGAAAATGTCAGATCTACCACACTGGTATCAAGGACGAGAATGCCGTAGCGATCAAGGCGCTCTGTTAAAGCGCGATCGAAGTCGTTTTTAAGCTCCGACCGTTTGGTAATCGATTCTTCTACCGTGCGGATCGCAGCGGCAATCTTAAAGGATTCTTGGGTTTGGGGGGCAATAATTTTCGAGACGACATTTTGCAGCGTTCCCTGTTCTCGCCGAATATTAACGACGTTAAAGGGGTCAAGGCGGAAGTTAATCGCAAAGCTGGCGGTGAGTTCCTGTAAATCTTTGGTGGAGCTTTGGGCTGGGACTTCAAATTTTTGCACCGTCACATCATAAATATCCACTTGGGAGACTAACGGCGGTTTAAAGTGAATGCCTTCGAGGAGGGGGCCATCTTGGGCTTTTCCCAAGACGCTGAGGACACCGGCTTGGCCGGGATTGATGATCACAAAGGAGTTAAAGCCGATCAAGACAATCAGCGCGGCAATAATGCCGCCGATCAGCGGTTGAAGGTTCGGGGTGGATGAATTTCGCAAAACAGGCTCCGGAATGAGAGAGATAAATTGAGAGGGTGAGGGGCGATCGCCCCATCGGGGGCAGGTTTAAATAAACCGTTTGATCGTGTCGTAGCGATCATCAAGGGGATTTTCATCAAAGCGTTGCAGGTGCTTTTCCCACTCGTTGAGCCACTGGGGGAGGGGTTTATCCCCCCCTTGATGTCGGGCGATCGCCGTTTGACATTGCTCATAGAACTGAGCAAAGCGCACATAGTTATCGAGATCCGCCCCTGAGATATTGTATCCAGAAGCCTGGGCAACTCCGGCAAACCCTTCCCGTGTGGCTGGACAGGGGGGCTTTAGTTGCTCTTGCAAGGCTGAATCGTCACAGACTTTTTGGAAAAATTTGATTACGTCATTTCGCCGAGACATTCCGTCTTCACTCTCTACAATGGGTCACAGGCTCCATTTTAAAGGAACTTTCTAACCCACTGAACGAGGAAGGAGTGGGTTTAACAAAAATATGCAAGGCGGAGGGGGCAAATTTAGCGATAATTATTAAATTGCAGGGCGACGGGGAACTCTTCCTGCTTGAGGAACTGCATCACCGCTTGGAGATCATCCTTGGATTTAGCCGTAACCCGCACCGAATCCCCCTGGACTGCGGCTTGGACTTTTTTAAACCCATCGCGGATCTGCTTGCTGATTTTCTTCGCCAACTCCACTTCAATCCCCTTTTGGAGCGTAATTTCTTGGCGAACCCGGCTACCGCTGGCGGACTCCACCTTACCGTAGACAAAGATTTTTTGCGAAAGATTGCGTTTTGCCGCCTTCTGGCGTAGGAGATCCTGGATTGTGTCCAGGGTCATTTCATTGTTGGTCTGGATGGTAATGGTGGTTTCGCTGAGTTCAACGGTACTGTTAGTGTCTTTAAGATCATAGCGACTTTTGAGTTCCCGCAGTACCTGATCCACTGCATTCACCATCTCTTGACGGTCGAAATCGCTGACCACATCAAAGGAAAAGGTAGAAGCCATAGATTAATCCACAAAAATAGAACCCACGTTTAACAAACTTAGGATATAGAGCGTCAGGCTGCAAGCCGTGCCGATGCCGAACATCAGCGATCGCCCCACGGGAATATTGGCCACATAAAAAACCGTGTGCAATAATCGCGCCACCAGGAAGGCGATCGCCCCCGCTGCAGCCCCTAGCGAATCCACCCCCACGATATAGGCCATCAAGGCAGCAGGAATATAAACGATCGCCGCTTCAAACCCATTCTGATGGGCCCAGGTTGCCCGTTGAGCATAGGGGGGCAAGCGATCGAACATCGCTCGCGGTGCGGCCAAATCCATCCCCACTTGGAAGCGACCATAGGCCATCACAAAAGCGGGGATGTAGGGCAAAGCCACTGCCCCGGCAATGGAATAAAGGATCACCACTGGAACAGCAAGGGTCATGGCTGTAACATCCTAGTCAAAATAAAACAGCGTCACCACCCGCCGTTGATCCTCGGCTTCGGCACAGGTTTGCAGTAGCGTATGGCTGTCATGGAAGGCAAAGCAGATCAACTGTTGACAGCGGGTAATGATTTCCCGATTGCAAATCGCGCTGGCTTCCGCCAGGGAAAGCTGATCATGATCGCCATGCTCGACCAAATGCACAACGTTTTCGAGGGTATCGCGGGATTCACGGGGTTGCCGAGCTAAACTTTGGGGCAAAATCACCGTGAGCAAATTGGGGTCGGCCCGCATTGCGCCTCGAATGGCCGCTAAATTAGTCCCCGTTGCGCCGGAGGTCATGACCCGATTTCCCGCCAGAACGAGGGCATAGGTCATGACCTCAATCAGGTTTTGATGGGTAATCGGCACATGGCGCGAGCCTAAGAGGGCAATGCGCTTGGAACTGGTTTGTTGAATAGTCGCAAGTTCCTGGGCGAGGCTATCGATTTCTTGAACTTCAATCGGCTGACTCAAGTTGGGTTGTGTAGATTGAAAATGACCCAAGTATTGTAACAAAACCCCTTGATTCCCGCGAATTTTCTCTCAAGTTCGCGGGTTTTCCCCCAAAAAGCCCCGATGTAGGATGATCTCAATAGCGCAATCCCTGGTGCGGCTCAGATGATTTCCCCGCTGTTGTGGCAAAAGGGAACTGTTTCGGGAGTTTTGCCCATGGTGTGAACTCTGTTGGCGGTCAACGGGATTGCGATCGCTTTCATCCCCCTTAGACTTCATGCTTGATCTGGATTTGTTAATTCGCGCTCGTTATCCTCTCCTTTATCTGGTGACACCGGAGGAAGAACCGCTGTTGCAGGCTTTGGGGGAGGTTGCCCAGCAGTTGGTTCCCCAGCGGCAGGTGTTGGTGTGGGATTTGGTGCGGGGTTGGCAGGACAACGGGACGCATCGCAATGCGGTGATGGGGGCCTTGGGGCGGGTGCGTACTGAGGAGGTGGAGCCGACTTTATTCATTCTCAAAGATCTGCATTTCATCCTGCAATATCCCCATAATCCTGCCAATGCTCCGGTGATTCGGGAGTTAAAAAACCTTGCCGCTGAATTGAAGTACACCCACCACACGCTGATTTTGACGAGCCACACGCTGATTTTGCCGTCGGAATTGGCCGAAGAGGTGACGGTGATTGATTTTCCTTTACCCGATGAGGGGGCGATCGCCCGCATTCTTCGGGATTTGGTAGCCCCGGATCAACTCCATCTCAATGATTTAGCGCAAGAGCAGTTAATTAAAGCCTGTCAAGGGTTGAGCCAAACCCGGATTCAGCGGGTGCTGGCCCGGGCCTTGGCCGCCAAGGGGGAAATTAACGCCACTGATATTGAAAGCGCGTTGGCGGAAAAAAAACAGGCAATCCGCCAAACGGGTTTATTGGAGTTCTACGCAGCGGAAGCCTCTTTAAAAAGTGTGGGGGGGTTGGAAAATCTCAAGCAGTGGGTGCGGTTGCGGAAAGATGCTTTTACGGAAGAAGCCCGCCGCTATGGGATTCCCAACCCTAAAGGGGTGCTGTTGGTGGGGATTCAAGGCACGGGGAAATCGTTATCAGCCAAGACCATTGCCCATGAATGGCGGTTGCCCTTGCTGCGCCTCGATACGGGGCGGCTGTTTGGGGGATTAGTGGGGGAGAGTGAAAGCCGGGTGCGGCGGATGATCCAAGTGAGTGAGGCGATCGCCCCCTGTGTCCTTTGGATTGATGAAATTGATAAGGCTTTCGGGAATATTAGCGGCGGCGTAGATGGGGATTCGGGGACATCGCGGCGGATGTTCGGGGCGTTGATCACCTGGATGCAGGAGAAAACCGCCCCCGTGTTCATCGTCGCGACGGCCAATAATGTGCGGATTCTCCCGGCGGAACTGTTGCGCAAAGGCCGGTTTGATGAAATTTTCTTCCTCAACCTGCCCACGGAAAAAGAGCGGATCGCCATTTTTAAAGTCCATCTCCAACGGTTGCGCCCGACGCGGTTACGGGAATTTAACCTCTCGCTGTTGGCAAAACAGACGAAGGATTTCAGCGGTGCGGAAATTGAGCAGGTGATTTTTGATGCGATGCATCAAGCCTTTGCGGAAGGCAATGAGGGGCAGCGGCGGGATTTTGTCGATCAAGATATTCTCCGCGCCATTGAGGAAACCGTCCCCCTATCAGCCATTGCCCGCGATCAAATTGAAGACCTCAAGCGCTGGTCGGCGGAAGTGGGGGCGCGGACGGCCTCCCAAGATAACGAGTTAACCCAGGCGTTGCGGGATTATATGAAGCGGCGGGGGTTTAAGCCGGGGGGAGAACTTTAGAGAGGAGAGAGGAAAGAGTTTTTTAGCTGTGGGGAGGGCGAAAAATTTTTCGCCCCTACATCACCGTAATCAGCGTGACGGGATTGAGGGGAGCCATGCGATGAAGGTGGGCGATGGGGTGCGATCGCGCCACATTCCATTGCAGCACTTGATAATCCTGACCCTGTAACGCAGTGAGAGCGATTTGTAGCGATTCTAAGGTGGCTAGGGCGATGACGATCCGCCCCCCCGGTTTTAACCGGCTGTGGCTGTGGCTGAGAATTGTCGCTAAATCTTGACCGCCACCGCCGATGAAGATGCGATCGGGGTCGGGTAACTCCGTTAACGCAGTGGGGGCTGTACCGGCGATCGCCGCCACCGTTACCCCAAACCGCTGGGCATTTTGGCCAATTAAATGAATCCCCATGGCGGTTTTCTCAATGGCGAACACCTGACTATCGGGGCAAAGTCGCGCCACTTCCACCGCCACCGACCCTGTACCCGCGCCAATATCCCACACCACCTGCCCCGGCATCAGGGCCAATTCCCCGAGAATCGCGATGCGGACTTCTCGCTTTGTCATCAGGCCGGGGCGATCGGGCCAGGTGAGAAAGTGGCGATCAGAAATACCCAATAAAGGTAGAGGGGGCAAAGGTTCCGCCTCGGTTTGGCGTACCATCACCACCACATTCAGCGGCGCAAAAGGCCCCTGTGCATCCAGCGGTAATCGCCAAACCCGTTCATCGGGGCCGCCCAAATTTTCACAAACCCAAATTTGATAGCGACTGGGAAGGTCGAGGGATTGATAGAGGGCGGCGATCGCCCCCGGATTGTGAACCCCATCGGTGAGGATGGCGATTTTTTCCGCCCCTTGGCGCAAATGTTGGCTCAATTCCTCCAAGTCGCGGCCATGGACACTGGTGAGGACAGCATCTTGCCAGGGGAGTTTTAACCGATTAAAGGCCAATTGAAGGGCGCTGACATGGGGGTGAAAAACTAAACTTTCCGCCGGAAACTGGGCCAACAGGAGGCGACCAATGCCAAAACAAAGGGGATCCCCAGAGGCCAAAACAGCGAGGCGATCGCCCCCCCGCCAGCGGGCTTCGGCAATGCGTAACGTTTCTGTAAAGGTTGTTAAAGGGAGGTGTTCTGCGGGAAGATGGGTAAAGCTGGCCAATTGGCGACGGCTGCCCACTAAGAGCGTTGCTTGCTCTAGGGCTAACCGTTGGGGTGCGGTGAGGGAATGCCAACCGGTCAGACCCATGCCCACCACAGGGATAAAAGGCAGAGGATTCGTTATCTGGATCACACTATCTTAAAAATCCCTCGCTAAAATTAGGTTGTGAGTTGCCCGCTACCCTGTGGGAGCGTGGCCACTCCATATCTTAAACTTGCCAGCATCTCAATTCGTTAACACGGTATGGAATCCAGTGGTTCGTCTGCCAAAGCTGCGGAGCCTCCTAGTCATAGGTGGAGCCAAGCGATCGGCACTTTTATTGCAATTTCAACGCTGATTATCCCGACATTAATCATTGCTTCCTATGCATCCCCCGATGGATTAGAACGTCAACGTACCACGACGACGCGATCGACTCGCCCGGACGCTTCCCCCCCACCTTGGCTGGCCTGGCTGGAGCGATCGCCCTAGCCCATTCCCTGAATCTGCTCACCATCGGCAATTACTGGTATTATTTGGGGTGCAATCCCATTGCATCAAGCATTGCGCGGCATTGCGCCCAGAGCCTTTCGGAGTATTTTCATGGATTTAGCGCGGATTCCAGCCCAACCCAAGCCCGGTCTTCTCAACGTTCTGATTGAGATTCCGGCGGGCAGCAAGAATAAGTACGAATTTGATAAAGACCTCAATGCCTTCGCCCTTGACCGAGTGCTGTATTCCTCGGTGCATTATCCCTACGACTATGGGTTTATCCCCAATACCCTCGCGGATGATGGCGACCCCCTTGATGGCATGGTGTTGATCGATCAGCCCACGTTCCCTGGCTGCGTCATTGCGGTGCGGCCCATTGGGATGTTGGAAATGATCGATGGGGGCGATCGCGATGAAAAACTGATCTGTGTCCCGGATAAAGACCCCCGCTATGCCCAGGTGAAATCCCTCGAAAATGTTTCGAGTCATCGCCTCGATGAAATTGCCGAATTTTTCCGAACCTATAAAAACTTGGAAAAGAAAGAGACGGAAATTTTGGGCTGGAAAGGGGTGAGCGAAGTCTTAACCCTGGTGGAGCGCTGTATCCAAGCTGCCCACTAGCATCCCCTTAACATGAGCAGGGGACAGTCCAGAAGGGGTTGTAATTGTGACCTAACTCACAAGCCCCCCGTGACAGTCACGCTACCATAGGGAGAAGCTTGGGATAGAATTATCCTGAACCCACTTCTGGGCAAGAGTAAAGCTCAACTAGGGTTTTGCCCCCTGCTCACCATTGATGACCATTACTTTCCTCGAAGTAGCGGGATGCAGTAGGAGTACAGGGATGCTCAATGACCATCGTGTTGACGTTATTCTCAGCCAGCAGCCGTAGATATCACAATGCCAAGTACCCATGATGTCCAGGAGGATAGCCTTGCTGTGAGTGTTGATGTGCAGTTTTGGGGCGTTCGTGATCAAATTGCAACTCCCGGTGAAGACACAGTACGGTACGGAGGCAATACATCCTGTGTGGAAGTCCGCACAGGCAAGTCTTGTTTGGTCTTTGATGGCGGGACAGGGTTACGAAAATTGGGAAACAGTCTGCTGGCGCGGATGCCCGTCGAGGCCCATATCTTTTTCACCCATTGCCATTGGGATCGCATTCAGGGCTTTCCGTTCTTTGTACCGGCTTTTATCCCGATCAATCATTTCCACATTTACGGAGCCAACGCTTCAAACGGCTCCACATTTCAACAGCGCCTCAGTAAGCAGATGCTCGGGCCGAATTTTCCGGTGCCGATCCAAGTGATGCAGTCGAAACTGGAGTTTCACGATCTCAATGATTTGGCGAAGCGGGAGATTGATGAAGAGGTGATCGTGGAAAGCTGTTTGCTCAATGATCATCATCGCTCAGTGGGCTATCGCATCACAGCCCACGGAACAACGATTGTCTATGCCATGAGTCCCGATGACTGCTTGGAAAGTGCCAGTTCCCCCTTGTTTGAGTTTGCTCGTCATGCGGATTTGTTAATGTTGGCGGCACCCCGGGCCACGGCGGCGGGGGTGCCGTTGGATTTTCAGGGGCGCGATCGCCTCCATGCCAATCTCAAAATGATTAAAGAGGTGGGCGTGAAGCAGGTGATTCTCTCCCTTCATAATCCCGACCACAGCGACGACTACCTCGACCATGTGGAAACCCAACTACAAACGTTGTTCCCGAATCTTTCCCTCGCCCGTGAAGGCATGGTGATTCCGTTGCCTTAACCCTAGCTCTCTTTTTTCTGTCATCCTGCCATGCCCTTTTTTGATCATCCTCCCGCTTGGCAGTTAAAGGCTGCCACCGTCACTGCTGAAACCGCCTACTTTACCCGCCGTCAAGCCCTCAAAGCGCTCTTAGGTTTCGGTGTGGCCAGCACGATTTTGCCTTTAACGGGGTGTAAAGCCGGTGCTCCCCAGGATGAGTTAGCCAAAACCTATAATTTACCTGCCCTGCCTTTTCGCCGTAATGGGGCCTTTGAGGTGGGCGATCGCCCCCTCACTACCCAAAACCTCGCCAGTCAGTACAACAATTTCTACGAATTTGGCGGCAATAAATCGATTTGGCGAGCCGCCCAAGCCCTCCCCACCGATGAATGGACGCTGGAAGTTACGGGGTTAGTGAATCAACCCCGCACCTATAATCTCGACGATCTCCGTAAAACCTTTGATCTCGAAGAGCGGATCTATCGGTTTCGTTGTGTAGAGGCTTGGTCGATGGTGTTGCCTTGGGTAGGGTTCCCGATGCATAAAATCATCGCGGCGGTCGATCCCCAACCAGCGGCCAAGTTTGTGCAGTTCACCTCCTTTTATGATCAAACCCTCACACCAGGGCCGGGTTTCCATTTGGGGGGATTGCCCTGGCCCTATCGGGAAGGGTTGCGCATTGAGGAGATGGCCAATGAGTTAGCATTTTTCGCCGTGGGGATTTACGGCAAGGAACTACCCAAGCAGCACGGCGCACCGATTCGGGCAGTTTTACCCTGGAAATATGGGTTTAAGGGGGCAAAATCCATTGTCAAAATCGAATTTGTGGCGGAGCAACCCGCCACCTATTGGCATACGCTGATTCCCAACGAGTACGGTTTTGAAGCCAACGTCAACCCCAACAAACCCCATCCCCGCTGGTCGCAAGCCCAGGAGCGATTTATCGGCCCCGGCGCAACCCTAGATTGGGAAATGAAGGAAACCCTCCCCTACAACGGCTATGGCGAACAGGTGGCTCATTTGTATGCTTAAAACAATGCTTAAAACAACCTCGTTACTTGGCTCTGCCAAGTAATGCTCCCCGGAGGCTCTGCCTCCACCAGACGGCAGAGCCGCCCTGGGGACGTGGCACGGCGGAGCCATGGCACGAGGATTAGGTTGGTCAGATATGCTAGGGCGGAGCCATGGCACGAGGTTTAGTTTCTAATAGCGCAGTTGATTTTGGGCGGCTTCGGAAATCACGGGTAAGTCTGCATACTGACCCCGGAGAGATTGGACAATGGCGAAAATTCCCGCCGCAAGGACGGCGATGAAAATAATACTTTCAATGCCGCCGGTAATCCAGGTCATTAAATCAGGGGTGGTATTGCGGAGGAAGGGATCGCTTAGGCCACTGGAAATGTTGAGAATATCTAAAACTAAGCGAATCAAAAACGCCAAAATTGAAATCAGGATTGCTTGTAATGTGTGAAAACGTAAAAAGTGGGCAACATCGCGATTATTCACCACTAATAAAAATAGGCCAAAAAATAAACCCATTTGCACCAGGGGAAAACCGCCAAGGGTGAAATTATAAACTGCCAATAATGGGCTTAAGGCTACAAATAATAGGAGTAAAGGGGGGAACAGACTTGCTAAAAACAGCCCAAAACCCAGCACATCTAAAATCGGCATTAAATAAACCAAGGCTCCGAAAATGCGGTCTTGGGTGCTGGTTGTGCCTCGCCAGGTCATGGGCTTTACTCCTTGAGTTTAATCTGATCCAATATTAGCGACCCGGAACCCCATTTGACATTCATAATAGGTGGCGGCTTCGGGGGGGTCGGTGCAAAGGGTGGGGCTATGGCCACAGGCGCGGATCGCACAGCCGAGCTTGCCCTGTCGCCAGCGGGGTTGGCCGTGGCAATCGGCTAGTAGACAGCCTTGGCAGACTTGCTGGGGGGTAAGAATTTGGGTATCTGTCACAATGACGAGCATTGTCCCCTCCCTGGTTGTGAATAATGGCACAATCTCATTAACTTTATCTTAATCGAAATCTGGGGAGAGCGGCGCGATCGCCCCTATCCCCAGATCGCAAAGTCAGGGTATGATGGGAAATCCGCACCCCACTGAAAGCGTTTTATTGCCATGGCCGACACTGATCTTCAGATTTTGCAGCAGAGCGATCCGGCGATCGCCGCCATCCTCAACCAAGAACTGCAACGCCAACGCGACCACCTCGAACTGATCGCCAGCGAAAACTTTACCTCTGCTGCGGTCATGGCCGCCCAAGGCTCCGTCCTCACCAACAAATATGCCGAGGGGCTGCCGAAAAAACGCTACTACGGCGGTTGTGAGTTTGTGGATCAGGCCGAGCAACTGGCCATTGATCGCGCTAAGGAATTGTTTGGGGCCGCCATGGCCAATGTGCAACCCCATTCCGGGGCCCAGGCTAACTTTGCCGTCTTCCTAACGCTCCTCAACCCTGGCGATAAAATCATGGGGATGGATCTCTCCCATGGGGGCCATCTCACCCATGGTTCCCCGGTGAATGTGTCGGGGAAATGGTTTGAAGTGGTGCAGTATGGGGTGAGTCAAGCGACGGAAACCCTCGATTATGATGAGGTAATGGCGATCGCCCAACGGGAAAAACCCAAACTGATCATCTGTGGCTATTCCGCCTACCCTCGCACCATTGATTTTGCCAAGTTTCGGGAAATTGCCGATGCCGTCGGAGCCTATCTGTTAGCAGACATGGCCCACATTGCCGGCCTCGTGGCGGCGGGCCTCCACCCCAACCCCGTTCCCTACTGCGATGTCGTCACCACCACCACCCACAAAACCTTACGCGGCCCCCGAGGCGGTTTGATTCTCTGCCGGGATGCGGAACTGGGCAAACAGTTAAATAAAGCCGTGTTTCCCGGAACCCAAGGCGGCCCCCTAGAGCACGTTATTGCAGCTAAAGCCGTGGCCTTTGGGGAAGCGTTGCGCCCGGAATTTAAAACCTACTGTGGTCAGGTGATTGCCAACGCCCAGGCCCTCGGTCAAGGGTTTGTGGATCGCGGCTTTAAAATTGTCTCCAATGGCACCGATAACCATTTGATTTTGGTGGATCTGCGCTCCATTGGCATGACTGGAAAAATGGCCGATGGTCTGGTGAGTGGCGTGAATATTACCGCCAATAAAAACACCGTGCCTTTTGACCCAGAATCCCCCTTTGTCACCAGTGGCCTACGGTTGGGATCGCCGGCCATGACGACGCGGGGCATGGGAGCAGGGGAATTTACCGAAATTGCTAACATTATCGCCGATCGCCTCCTCAACCCTGAGGATGAAACCGTAGCGGCCAACTGTCGCCAACGGGTGGCGGCATTGTGCGATCGCTTCCCCCTCTATCCCCATTTGCAAACCGCCCTACCCGCCTTGGTTTAATTGCCGCAAGAGAATAAACGGAGGGGAGAATTTTGAGATTTGGGGGCGATCGCCCTAGGCTTAGGCGGTAATTTAGTGTAGATTTTAGCTGAACCCTCCGGTGAATCCCTGACTCAATGTCTCCCCATCTCTACCATCTCATTGCCTTTTGTGTTTCAGCGATCGTTGTGTTGTGGAGCACCCCTGTGGTCAAGACCCTTGGCCTGAAAAGTGGCCATGTTGACCATCCCAACGAGCGTAAGGTTCACCGCCAGCCCATCGTGCGCTTAGGCGGTGTTTCGATTTTTGCCAGTACCCTCATTGCCCTGCTTTTGGTGTGGGGGTTGGGGGGGTTTGAGGGACTTTCTCCAGCGGCCCAAGCGGGGATCTGGGGGGTAGCCTTTGGCAGTGTGGGGTTTTTCTGTATTGGTTTAGCCGATGATCTGTTTAACCTTAGCCCCCTGTCGCGGTTAGCCATGCAGGTGGCGATCGCCGTCATTGTTTGGCATCTCGGCGTACAAATTGACTTCCTCTCCATCCCCTTTGAGGGGTTAGTGGATATTGGTTGGCTGAGTTTACCCATTACGGTGATTTGGTTGGTGGGCATGGCCAACGCGATTAACTGGATTGATGGTCTCGATGGTTTGGCGGCTGGAGTGTCGGGCATTGCAGCGGTGGTGATGCTAATCGTGACATTATTCATGAACCAGCCTGGCGCAGCCCTGATCGCCGCCGCCCTTGCTGGCGGTACGCTGGGGTTTCTCCGTTACAATTTCAACCCCGCACAAATTTTCATGGGGGATGGTGGCTCCTATTTCATTGGCTTCACCCTCGCAGGAGTGGGCGTGATTGGGTTAGTAAAAACGACAGCAGTAACAGCGGTATTGCTCCCTTATTTGATCCTCGCGGTTCCCATCCTCGATATGTCCGCCGTGATCATTTCCCGCCTCAGCCAAGGCAAATCTCCCTTTCGGGCCGATAAACGCCATCTCCACCACCGTTTGCTCGATGCGGGCATTTCCCAGCGCCTCACCGTTCTGTTCATCTACGCCTTAACCTTTTGGGTCGGCAGTTTAGCCCTGGCGTTTTCGGGAATTCCCAGCGGCTACACCTATGCCATTGGAGCGACGATGCTCTTGGCCTACGCCAGTTGGCAGGTGTGGCGCAATAGTAGCAAGGTGAGTGGTTAACCCAATGACGGCGGAAATTATTTGTGTGGGGACAGAGTTGCTCTTAGGGGAGATCCTCAATAGTAATGCCCAGTTTTTAGCGGGGGAGTTGGCGCGGTTGGGGATTCCCCATTATTTTCAAACGGTCGTGGGGGATAACATTGAGCGGATTCATCAGGTGTTGGCGTTGGCGGTGGGGCGATCGCACCTGATTATTTTTACCGGCGGCCTGGGGCCCACCCCCGATGATTTAACCACAGAGGCGATCGCCCAATTCTTCAATACCCCCCTCACTGAACGCCCGGAGGTGTTACAGGACATTACCGAAAAGTTTGCCCAACGTCGGCGGCAGATGACCGCCAACAACCGCAAGCAAGCGTTGCTGCCCCAAGGGGCGCAAGTGCTCCCCAATGCCACCGGCACGGCCCCCGGCCTAATTTGGGAACCGCAACCGGGGGTGACAATCCTCACGTTTCCCGGTGTCCCCTCAGAGCTATACCAGATGTGGCAACAAACCGCCGTCCCCTATCTCCACAGCCAAGGCTGGGGGCAGCAGGTGATCCACTCGCAAGTTTTGCGGTTTTGGGGCATTGGTGAATCGACGTTAGCGACAAAGGTAGCGGATTTTTTTACCTTAACGAACCCCACCGTTGCCCCCTACGCAGCGGCGGGGGAGGTACGGCTACGGCTTTCAGCGCGGGCGGATTCGGAAGCGGCGGCGATCGCCCTCATTGAACCCGTCGCGGCGCAAATTCGCACCATTGCCGGGGCAGATTATTTTGGCCAGGATGAGGCTACCTTAGCAACGGTCGTGGGGGATTTACTCAAAGCGCGGGATCACACTGTGGCGGTGGCGGAATCCTGCACCGGGGGCGGTTTGGGGGCGATGCTCACCGCTGCGCCGGGCAGTTCGGCCTATTTCTATGGCGGCGTGATTACCTATGCCAATGCTGCCAAGGTGAGACAGTTGGGCGTAAGTCCGGAAGTATTAGCCCAGCAAGGGGCGGTGAGTGAGCCGGTGGCCAAGCAGATGGCCCTGGGGGTGAAGGCCTTGGCGGGAACCGATTGGGGGATTAGTATTACTGGTATTGCGGGCCCCGATGGGGGAACAGAGCAGAAGCCAGTGGGGTTGGTGTATATCGGTTTAGCCCGTCCCGATGGGGGGGTGGATATTTTTGATTATCGCTTTGGCCAGGAGCGCGATCGCGCCACCATTCGAGACCTGAGCGCCTGCCATGCCCTCGATCGCCTCCGTCGCCAACTGTTAGGACTTTAACCCACCGCCCCTGATCCTTGAGGCAAAGCGCATTTTAGGGGCCATAGGCCAAAATACTTGCCATTGTTCATCATTTTTGTAAAATTTCGTTACAATAGAGCCAGAGATAAAACTCAATGTTAAAAAATAGCGTTCGCTCTTGAATGCTGTCGTTAAAATAGAACTAAGGTCTCACAGGAGCATTTTGTTCGATGGACTATTTAGATAAGGTATTGGAAGAACTCAAAGCATGGGCCCGCCGCATTGTCGAGGCACTCTTTGGCCCAGAACCGGAACCCGAACCGGAACTGATTCCCATTCCTGTGCATGACCGTCGTCGTTCTCGCTAACCCTAAAAGGACGGGCGACCCCGATGACCGACAACTCCATACCTTCCTTGAACATCTCGGTTCTTCACGGCCCCAACCTCAATCTGTTGGGGCAACGAGAGCCGGGAATTTATGGTGTTTTAACCCTTGCAGCGATTAACGCGCAACTGATGGCCGATGGGGCTGAGTTGGGCGTAAATCTTACCTGTTTCCAATCGAACCATGAGGGGGAACTGGTGGATCAGATCCAGGGCGGCCTCAATACCGTCGATGGGTTTGTGATCAACGCCGGAGCCTATACCCATACCAGCGTTGCGATCCGGGATGCGATCGCCGCCGTCCAAATCCCCACCGTCGAAGTCCACCTCAGCAACATCTACCGCCGCGAGGAATTCCGCCACCATTCCTATATCGCCCCCGTGGTAATTGGCCAAATTAGCGGCTTTGGGGCGATGAGTTACCGCTTAGGGTTAAAGGCCATTGTGGCCCATTTGCGGGGTTAGGGCGTGATCCCAACGGGGGATTTTCGGGGCGACTAAATTCTGTAGGGGCGTTGGCGTAAGCCTGCCGGAGGCACAAAAATTTTTCGCCCCCACGCCAATCATGACGCGATCACGCACCAAACCCAAAGCTAGCAACAGGACTTGAACCCGCAACCGTCTCATTACAAGTGAGGTGCTCTACCAATTGAGCTATGCTAGCAAACAGTCAACTATGGTAGCAAAAAAAACTAAACCGTGGCAAATAATTCAAAAATTTGCCGACAAAACACCTTGAGTTTCTCCGTCACATCGCCATAGGGTAGATCCGAACCCTCAATGTGCCAGCGATCCACCGTCGAAAACCGCCAAGCCTCACCGCGATGATTAAAACCGGCCACCTCAACGCCAATCAGCCGCCGCTCTTCCCCCTCCCCATGGAAGCGAACTTGCACCAAAATGCTCCGCCCCTGAAGCCGGGGACTCCAGCCGGGGAAATGAAAGCCGAGATCAATGGAATCGGGATCGACCCATTCTTGTGTATCGGGATCACTGCGCCAGGGGGTGAGATCCGCCTTGGCATCGGGGAATTCCACTTTAAATAAATTGGCGATCGCAGCAATTTTGGTGGTCAGTTCTAGGTCTTTGGCTTGTTCTGCGGCATTCACGCGCCAGACTCCTCTCTGTTAACAGGGGCTTAACCTAGGGTTATACAACAAAATTTTAGCGAATGTAACGAGGATGATACGAAATTGAGAAGTGGGAAGTGAGGAGTGAGGAGTGAGGAGTGAGAAGTGAGGAGTGAGAAGTGAGGAGTGAGGAGTGAGGAGTGAGGAGTGAGGAGTGAGAAGTGAGGAGTGAGGAGTGAGAAGACTCTATCCTCTTTGCTCTATCCTCTCTCCTCTCCTTGCTCTCAACCTACGGCATAGATTAACGGCATGGCAGCCCAGGCGGCGACGTGGAACTCGTAATGATCGCTGCTATCCCCCTTGGCCAGGGGTTGGCTGGCGGCGTGGAGGTCTTGGAGCAGGGCTTGGGTTAACCGCAGGGGGTTGGCAAGTTCCATAAAGCGATCGCCTTCGCCTTTCGGTTGGGGCTGTTGGGCGAGGTGTTTGCGGGTGGCGGGGAAGGGGGCGCGGCTACAGATGACGTAGAGCCGGTTGAGGCCGGGGGAACCGGCCATGATGCCCGTGAGGCTGGAGGTGGGGGCCGGTAGGGTCAATACCGTTTGTGGTTCAATGACCCAGTGGGAGCGATCGCCCGTCACCGGAGGATAAAGGGCAATGGCCCGGTTGCGACTATCTAACCCCACCACAAGCATATGAATCGGGTCATCCCCCCAATTTTCCACTTGATATTGCACCATCGTTCCCAAGGGTAAAGAGAGCAAACCGGGGGATGTGAGGATGGGGGGGGGTTGGGTCAAGGTTTGGGCGCGGCGGGTGCGATATTGGGCTAATAGCTTCGGCTCCGTCTGGATCTGACTCAGGGAGACCTGAATCGGCAATTGGGAAGATTCCCCATTGCTCAATAACTGCCACCATTTAGCCGCTAACAGCGTTGTGAGGGTAGGCACAAAGCGATTCACCGCTAACTTCACCGCCTCCTCAGAACTGCCGACGGTATTGGGAACCGGCACACCGCCAGCGGAAAATAACTCATAGCCCTGGGCAATTTCCTGCTGTTGGGTCGTGGCAATGGCCACCGGCACAATCGACCCGGTACGACTGAGGAGATAGTCTGTGGCCTGTTCCCCAGCGAGGACGACATTACTGACGCTGCCAATATTGGCTAAAGCACTGGTGGCATCCACCCGCTCGATTCGTTGCAATTGGGGATCAAGGGCAATGGTGAGGCCCAGATTGCGCGGGAAGACCCGGAGCCATTCCTCCACCCCTTGCCCCGGTTGGAGCGGTGTTTGCCCTAGGGCGATGGCCTTGGCGGTCAAACCCGAACGCGATCGCACCTCTAAGACCTGCTCCGTCCCCGTCACCCGAAACTGCGATCGCCCCTGGCTATGGCTCCAAATCCAGGGATTCATCCCCCCCAATTGCAACTGAATTTCATTAGTATTTTCGGCTACCGTCGCAATATAGCCCTCGATGCCCGTGGGTTGGGCGGGGTTGGTGTTGAAAAGGGGGCGATCGCCCTGGACTTTCCCCTTAATATAGGGTTCCTGAGCCGCAGCGGGCGTTAAGGTTTCGCTGAGATGTTCAAGGGTAAACCAGAGAGTCGGGGCGGGGGTATGGGCCCAAAGCCATTGGGTCAAACTATAGGTCAATAGCCCCGCTGTCATCCCCGACCACCGCCCTTCTAAGGCTCCATCTGACCCCAACAGTAGCCCCGGCCATTGCTGCCAATTGAGGGGGAGATTGGCCTTAAATCGGGCCCGTCCGAGGCGTTGGCGCAGTTGATCCACCACCACCAACTCCGCTGGATTGGGGGATGCTGCCGGAGCATCGGGATGGGAGCGCGATCGCCAACTGCCCTGGAGCAACTGCCCAAAACTTTGATAGGCCGTATCCAACACCACTAGGGCCTGGGTTGTGGGGAGCGATCGCAACAGTAGCAACAGCGTTTCCTCTAAAATGCCATTGCCCACCCCCTCAGTAGTCTCAGCAGTCTCAGCGGTTTCACGATCCACAGAAACCAAACGATTGATCAGCATCGGCTGATCCCCAGGGCCATGGACTTGGGCCCCATAGCCGCTGAAATGGAACAGCACCTGATCGCCGGTTTTCGCCTGTTTAATTAAATGCTCAGAAAAAGCCGTCTCAATATTTTCGCGAGTTCCCTGCTGATCCGTCAGCGTGATAATATCCGCCGGGACAAACCCAAAGCGATGGATCAGGAGATCCCGTTGTAATTCCACATCCGTCACGCACCCTTCGAGGGCGGGATGATGGGGGTAATGATTAATCCCCACTAGGAGGGCCAACTTACGAGGGCCCGCAGCGGTTAAAGTTTGTTGATACTCTGTGGCGGAGGCTGCCCAACTGGGGGAAGGGGCGATCGCCCCGGTTCCGGTCGTCAGCAGGGCTAGCCCCACCCGTTGCAAAAAGGTGCGCCGATCCAATCCCATAACCCGTGCTGCTGATGATCTCGAGTGCGTTGCTATCAGCCTAACAGGAAAGGGGGAGGATCTGACGGGGCGATCTGCCCCCATCCTCCCCAGAGGAACTGTGAATGGGAGATTTTAATGCGGGATCTGCATCGCCCGCGCCAACTCCCGCGCCACCTCCGGCCGAGAAAATTCCGGCGGCGGCAATTCGCCACTACGCAACAACGCCCGCACCTTCGTCCCGGATAAATGAACCCGTTCCTCCGGTGTACTGGGACTGGTTTTCGTCGTGGCCATCTGCTGCGTCCGGGTGCAATAGAAGGCGTGCTCAAACTTCATCGGGATAATTCCCAGTTCCGCCGGTTCAAACTCATCAAAAATATGTTGGGCATCATAGGTTCCGTAATAGTCCCCCACCCCGGCATGATCCCGGCCAACGATGAAATGGGTACAACCGTAGTTTTTACGAATTAAGGCGTGGAAAATCGCCTCGCGGGGGCCGGCGTAGCGCATGGCCGAGGGGTTAATGGCCAAAATCACCCGGTCTTGGGGGAAATAATGCTCCATCATGATTTCATAGCAGCGCATCCGCACATCAGCGGGAATGTCATCGCTTTTCGTGGCCCCCACTAAGGGATGTAAAAATAAACCATCGACGGTTTCCAAGGCGCATTTCTGAATGTATTCGTGGGCGCGGTGGATGGGGTTACGGGTTTGGAACCCGACGACGGTGCGCCAGCCCCGTTCTTGGAACAGGGCGCGGGAGGCGGTGGGGTCAATTTGATAGTTGGGAAAGAGGGGATGGGGATCCCGTTCGAGGAGCCAAATCGGGCCGGCCAAGTTGATCGGCCCCTGGTCATAAATCACCTTCACGCCGGGATGTTGTTCTTCATCGGTGCGATAGACGTTGATCGCCTCATGGGTTTTGTTGTAGCGGTATTTCTGGCTCAGTTCCAACACCCCCACAAACCGGCCGGTGGGGTCATCTAACCGTACCCAACTCCCTTCCTTGAGGGGTTCGGCGACGGCTTCAGTGACGGAAAGCGTCACCGGCACAGCCCAAGGCAGGCCATTGGCTAACCGCATATCGGTGACAACGGTTTCATAGTCGGCTTGGTTCATGAAGCCGGTCAAGGGGCTGAATCCCCCGATCGCAATCATCACCAGATCGGAAAACGCCCGTTCATCGAGTTGAACGCGGGGGAGGTGATCCCCTTGGGCCCGGAATTCGTTGCCCTCGGCGGCATTGGCAATCCGGTTGATTAAATGCCCGCCGTGGGCGGGGATTTGGGAGGGGGTGGTCATGGGTTGTTCTGTGGATTTCCAGCCTTTGATCCTAGCAAGCAGCGGTCTGATCTGGATAGTTTTTTAGCGGGAGGATGAGGCGATCGCCCCTAACCCCTCTAAGTCCACCACTGCTAGTTTTTCGCGGATCTCCGCCTGCTCTGTTTCGGAAAAGAGGGTGAAAAATTTCGTAGCGTTGGCGTTTTGAATTTGAGAGGTTACTGCCGGTTCACAGTTTTGATAGCGGTTTTGCATCAGCGGTTTGGCGGTGGTTTTGTAGTCTTCTAACATTGTTAATTCAAAGGGAATGGCTAAAAAGGTACAAAGTTCTTCCATGATTTGGCGAGGATTTTCCACCAAGGCCTCATAGCGAACGAGATGATGATTGGGTTTATGTAAATGTTGGCGAGCGACTTCAATATCTCGTGTCCAGCGTTGAATACATTGCTCAATCGTGCCGTGGTCATGGCCCCATTTAGCGCGATCGCGCCGGGTGGCATCCCAGAGGGAAGCCACCACATCCGCCCCATTGCGGACGAGATGAATCACCTTGACATCGGGAATATCCCGTTCAATCCAATCCAACGCATGGAGATGTTCCGGGGTTTTTTCGAGCCAGAGGGTATGGCCGGATGCAAGGGCGATCGCATCCAATTCCCGCACAAATTGCCGCACCTGCCAACGAATCGGCAAGGGCCATTTTGACCAATGTTTCGCCCTTTCGGGATGGCCCATATCGGTGCAAAACTGGGTAATCCAGGGATAAAACTGCCGAGAAGCGAGGCCCCACTGTAACCGCCGGGGTTCGTGGCTGGGGATGAGATGCTCAAAAAACTTCGATTCCGGAAAGGAAATGATTTGCGAGTGAGCAGCGATTAAACATTGGAGGAGCGTTGTGCCGGAACGACTGCAACCGACGAGAAAAATGCGATTTTGAATCATGGGGTGGGTCATAAAACGTTAGGGAAAGAAGATGATGGCGCAAAATTTCCGGATTGAAAGCCGGTGGTTTTGAGTATTTTAAGGGCTTGTGCCAGAAATTAAACTGGTTAATCCTGGAACACCGGAGACAGAAATACTTTCTGAGAAGAGCAATAGCAACAAGCGTAAACTCGGCAGGGTTAAACCCCTCATTTGTTAGCCCTTTATGGTTACAAAATGAGTGGCTTTCAATGGTAATCACTGCCCCTACAGAACAATTGCCAAGCCATGTTTAACATTTTAAAACCCTTTCAAGCTCAATCCCACGTTTACCGCCATCTTTATGTTTGGCAGGGGACGGCCATTGTCGAGCGGGCGATCGCCCCTACCCAGCGGGGCCGGGTCAAGTTCCAGGGAACCTATTGGTTTGCCCGCTGTTTAGATGGCCAAGTGTTTGCTCCGGGGATGCCGGTGCAGGTGGTGGGGCGGGAGGAATTAACGCTGTTGGTGACGGCAGCGTAGGAGTGAGGAGTGAGGAGTGAGGAGTGAGGAGTGAGGAGTGAGGAAGAGTGAAACCCCTCTTTCCTCTCTTCTTTTTTCTCTCTCCTTTCCCTCTCCTTTCCCTCCCAACAGGGTTTGTTATTTTTTCCTAAAGGTTTTGGGCAATTTTGGCATTTTTGGGGATCCTGGAAAAACTGTTGATTCCAGATTGTGATGATTGAGCATATTGTCTTGTTTCGATGGCAGGAGGGGGCGAGTCCTGAGGCGATCGCCGCTGTCATGGCTGCCCTTCAGGCCATGGAGGGACAGATCCCCGGTATTGTTTCCCTGTCCTGTGGGACGGATTTTTCGGGCCGCTCCCAAGGCTATAGCCATGGCCTCGTGGTGCGGTTTAGCGATCGCGCCGGCCTTGAGGCCTATCAGCCCCATCCTGTCCATCAGGCGATCGTCGTTAACCAGATTAAACCCATCGTCGCGGATGTGCTGGCGATGGATTATGAGTTTCCAGAGCCTTGAGTTTGCGGGGGTGGGGCTGATTTCGTCACAAAAACCTGAGAAATCTTGACATTCGGTTACAATGAAGGAAACCTTGCCCACAGCATCTGTGGGTAAACTCGCTATCATTAAATTATGGCTCCGCCTGACTCCTCCGACTCTCGACTGATCCAAGCCATTCTCGATCCCCTCCTTGATGATTTCTTGTATTGGTTTGGGCGATCGCGTCTCCTGTTGGAAACCCATCATCTGTCTAACCTGACTGCCTCGGAACAAGCCCGCTTGCTCCAACGCATTCACGAAGCAGAAGCAGAAGTCCGCAGCGTGAAAGCCCTCTTAGCCGTGACGGGCGTTGGCATTGCCCCCAGCACCCTCGCCCCCTGGCATCAACTGGTTACAGAATGCTGGCGAATTGGCCACCAATGGCGCGTTTCCCAGTCTCCTTAACTCCTTTTTCCGGTTTGCAACCCACCCACCTGTTCGCCTAGAGGACGCAGCTCATGCCCCAATTACTTTATATTTTGGCCTTTACGATTATTGCTTTTTTTGCGGTTAGCACTTTAATTCGCAGTTTAATCACGCTCAACACGGACTCTCAACGTCGTTCCCGGAACCCCCAAGGCCGGCCCACTCCAAACCGTCGCCCGGTGCGGGTTCCCCACCCGGAACTCTTGGATGATCAGGGGCAACCGATTAATGAACCGTTATTGGTGGTGCGATCGATCAATGTGGATGATGCCCGTGAAAAGTTAGATGCTCTTTATAATGCTTCTCCCGGTGGTAAAGCGGAACAGTCGGACGAAGATTAAGCATTAACTATTGAGGTTCTACCTATCGATGCCCCATCTCCCCTAGAGATGGGGTTTTTAAGTGAGGTGCATCTCACTTTTGCGATCGCTTCAGATAACCTAGCTCAAAAACTCATTTTTTGATTGCACACAGCCTAAGACATTGCTAAAGCTTGTTGGAGTGGGGCAGGGAGTTCAATGGGCATAAAATAGGCGTTAGGATAGAGATAATCTTCGCCTGTTTCATCGATAATGCGAATCATTTGATGGTGATTGGCTTTTGCGTCGGGTAAGACTTGATAGATTTTGCGAACTTCTAGGGAAGTGGCATAGTCTGTATTTTTGATGCAAACCACAAAGTTCATTGTTTTTACTCTCATGGATAAAGTTTCGGAACTTCAAGATCAAACAAAAATCACTTGATTGGCGAAGTCTTCTAATTCGCCAATCTTGGCATAAAACTCTAATTCTTCTATTACATAACCAATCGACACTTTAGGACTTAAAAAGAAAATTCCTGTAAACGCTTCACCTTGATTGACGCAATTTTTAGCTAACACTAGAAAATCATGATCCGTGGTTACAAGAGGACGTTTGAGTTGCACAGAACGACTCAAAATGATTTCATCAATAGCACTACTGTTATTGTCTTGTTGAGCGGTCAAAACCTCAATACCTCTCAGTTGTAAGCCAATTTTAATGGCTCGATGAACTGGAGCATCGAAATAGTAGGAGATTGCCATTTCTTATCCTTGCTGTTGCCGTTTTTGCCGAAGCGTTTGTTTGAAGTCGGCAGTATGATGACCGACTCCCATTGTAATTAAATCAGCTTGCAGGTTCTGGATTGTTTCTTGTTCTTGAGCAATTTGAGCATCAATCTGGGGTTGATAGGTGTAGTAATAACTGAGGGCAGAATAAATAGCAGCCAGGGAAATTTCTGGGTGTTGAAAGTGCAGTTCTTCTGGACTCCAGCCGTGGGCGTGTTTTTCTTGAATCAGTTGGGAAACTGAAACGCGACTATGGGTAATTGTTGCCTGATTTTGAGCATCAATATCTAGGTATTGCCAAGTTACCGGAGTGTCAGTGATAAATGTCATATTGAGGATGGGGTAAGGGTTGATATGATTGGGGCCAACTTTCGAGAAGCTTTTTTCTGTAGCTGGATTAGAATGCACAAAAATGGGCGATTTGCTGGTCATGAATTTCTGTCCTTACGGCTTCAACTTCTGGGGTAATTTCTGCTAAGGAGATTTCATCAATTTTGAAGGCTTGGAGAACATGAGTCAGTTTGGTATCTAGCAATTTTTTGGATAACGCCTCACTGAGTTTTAATTTTTCAGCCTCCACACCTTACTTCTGAGATATTAATGATTGAGAGATTGGATGATTGGAAAAAGGTGCGATCGCGATAATTCTAGATATTATTCTTTAGAAAGTATCCTATTGCTACCTTTCCTAATCCATGGGTTGTAGCTGCATTTGCTGTTGCAGACAAAACAATCCCTACACCTGGAATAAGTTTGAGGCCAACGTCAGTAATACCAGCAATACCCAAAGCACCAACACCTAGAAAGTTTTCAATGGTTTTCTCTGAAAAATCATATCCACCAAGCCAAGCAATATAGCCCACCATAAAAGCTTGTAAACTTCCAACCATTGGAGCCGATATTCCGGGAATAGGGTTACTAGATGCTATTGCTGCAATGGCTGCACAACAGTTTACAATCTGATTTGCTGCATTCAAACGGAACTCTTTCAGATTGGAAATTCTGGCAATTCCCATCTTAGCTTCTTGTCCAGTACAATGAATCATTGCTTCAATCAATTGATCGATATTCCATCTCTCATCTGTATCTGGTATAGGAAATCCGTTTTTAATATCTTCAAACTCTACATAGCTGCATACTGGAATCACATCCACTGGTTTTAAAATTTGATTTTGCTGTAAATGTCCGTACAAATCATCTCTTGCTTCTTTAATATTTTTTCTTTTGCGTGAATCGGGATCATGAAGTCCTTGTGTAGGATTTATTCTATCAGCTTGCGTTAAAACACCTAAAACGGGAACTTTTAAATGATGACAGTTGAATATATGCTTCACAATACGTTCAGCATTTTCTACATTTGCACGAATTCCAGCATTAACAGAATGAGCCGGATGCACGAAGAGAATAACATCAGGATAATTCTTCTTAACTGCATTCAAAATACTCTGAAATGATTGATTCATTGTATTTTCTCCTTGGAAGGCTTCCATTGCTTGAAAACCTTCTGTATCAAGAATCTGAAATAAACTGACTCCGTTGTGATAATAATCTTTCCACTCAGCTGCAACGGGTTGAGGTCTTACTGCACTAACCTTTGTTACATACAAATTGCAAATTGCATTAATCAAGGAAGACTTGCCAGAATTGGTTATACCGATAACCATAATTCGAGGTGGGCGGTATGATTGAATTGCACTACGAAGATTGTTTAAGCTTTCACAAATTTCCGCCTTTTGTGGTATAAAATCCGGTAATTTCTCAATAAACTTGGATATATCTTTAACGATAGATTCCAGACTTTGTAGTGATTGCTCTGAACTTTTCGGTGATTGCTCTGATGTTGACATGGCTCAGTTTTATCTTGATGGGACAAGAGACAAATTGACATACCCTAGAATGCGTATGCTGATCAAAAATACTGACAAAAGGGCTTGTCTTGATGAATAGAAAAGCCCTTTGAAAATCACTGCTTTTAATTAATAAAACGGGCGTAATTGTGATTCATGAATCCATCCACCACCAAAACTGTAAGTGGAAAACCAACCATTTTGAGATTCTGGATAGACAGGAATGACTATCATTTCTGTAACTGTAAAAATCACATTTCCATTGGGCTGATTACGCACATTAGAAGGTGGGTCAAAAACCAACATATATCCTGTATCTTCAGCATCTTGATCACGCCACCGTGCCGAACAAACAATACTTAACATATTGCGAGTGGCTTGTGATTGAGGTTTATGTGTTGACCCGCCAGAATACCATTCTCCTTTGCCACAGTGAGCATCCGCAGCAAAACGAGTTCGACCTAAATAGTAGGTAAATCCAACCCATGCTGAGGCACTATTTCGGCCATTCATTGAAACTGAACTACCATCTAAGATGATAGGCTGACCTGTTGAAGCAGGGCCAAGATTGTACATTTCAGCATTGGAACTTTGAGCAAAAAATGTACACAATGCAACGCTGATACCCAAGACAACTTTTTTCATTGTTCCTCCCATGATACAACAATAGGATACACAAGTTAATTCAAAACATTTTTGAATTAACTTTATTGATATTTCAATCTCACGATAACATAAGCAATTTTTTTGGAGTTCAGATGTTATTGATTTGTTACAAATGCAAGGTTGTATAAATGTAAACAAAGTATTAAGTTAAACAAAGTAGGATGAGTTTTTGTTGATTGATGCTTGAAGATGTATACTTTGCTACAGATCAAGGAAACTTTGATTTCCGAAAGCTTTGAAATTTCGTAACATCAGATTTTTCCCTTCAGACTCAGAAAACCGGTAAGATATTGACTTGACTCTTAACCTGCTATCTCTTTAGAAAGATAATTCTAATCGTAATTCAATCACACACTCAAGGCACAGCCGGAGGAATCGCTTCTAACATTCATCGCATCATTCACTCCCATCGCCCCCACCCCTCAACCTGGCTCAACCATGCTCACCCTCTACGGTATTCCCCACTGCGGCACTTGCAAAAAAGCGATCGCCTGGCTCAATGATCACAACATCCCCCACACATTTATCAACGTCAAAACCGACCCCCCCAACGCCGAATTAATCACCACTTGGGTGGGTCAATTGGGGAACAAACCCCTCCGTAACACCTCCGGCCAGTCCTACCGCGCCCTCGGCCCCGAACGACAGGATTGGAGCGATGCACAATGGATCGCCGCCTTTGCGTCCGATGCCATGCTCCTCAAACGGCCCATCTTCATCAAAGACGGTAACGCCGTCCTCACCGGCTTCCGCAAATCCGAAAGCGACCTCCTCGCCCTCCTCACCTAACTTCCCACTTCCCACTTCCTACTCCCCACCCCTCATCTTGGGTTAAGCTAAAAGATCGGTAATCCCAAATTTATTGACTCAAGCTCATTATGGATGTTACATCGATTGTCCAAACCGTTTGGGCAGCATCGGCTTTATTCTTGATCATTCTCGTCATTCTCCATAGTCCCAAAGGCGATGGCATCGGCGGCATTGGCGGCCAGGCTCAACTCTTTACCAGTGCGAAAACCGCCGAAACCACCCTTAACCGGATCACTTGGCTCCTGAGTGTGATTTTTATGAGCTTGAGTGTGATCCTGGCAGCGGGTTGGCTCGGAACCCCGAACATTGAAGCCGCTCCCTCTGCCCCTTTGATTGAGCAAACAGTTCCCGGTGGGCAATCAATCCCCACGGATTTGCCCGGTACACCGGAATCGATTCCGGCGGAATAGGCTGATGCGGGGGCAATGGTTATGGGGAGGGGCGATCGCCCTTCTCCTTTGGCTCATCCCTGGCCCCGTCATCGGGGCCAACTTACCCCCCTTGCATCCCCATCCCCTCCCTTCCTTGTTTCAGTCCTTCACGACAGCGGAAGGAGAGGACTATTTTGCGGCCCTCGAATCAACCCCCTTGGGGGCGTTGGTGTGGTCAGATTTTCCGATTACCGTTGGCTTTGATCTCGCTGGGGAAAACCCCGATCAGGCTCAGGCTTGGTTAGTGGCGGTGCGTCAAGGTTTAGAGGATTGGCGGCGATATATTCCCCTTGTGGAAACAGCGGATCTGGAAAATGCCGATATTGTTGTGGTGCGATCGCGCCCCCCCCGCCAAATCACCATTGATCGCCAAGCTGGCCGCCTCAACATTCCCGCCGCCCAACATGGCCAAGCCCGTTATCAGGTCTATCTCACCCCCACTGATCCCCCCCGCCTCGCCCATCGCTTCACCGTCTATATCAGCCCCCATCAAGGCCAACGGCAAACCGCTGGCACGGCCCGCCATGAGTTCGGCCATGCTTTGGGGATCTGGGGCCATAGCCCCAACCGCGAAGATGTTCTCTATGAAACCCAAGTGAGCAATCCCCCCCCCATTTCCCAACGGGATCTCAACACATTAAAACGGGTTTACCAACAGCCCACCCGCCTCGGTTGGCCTCTCACCCCCCGCCAGTAATGGCTACGATTCAACCCCTCCCCCCCGATGTTATTCAGATCATTGCCGCTGGTGAAGTGATCGATTCTTTGGCGGCGGTGGTGCGGGAATTGGCAGAAAATGCCCTCGATGCGGGAGGGCAACGGGTGGCGATCGCCCTTTCCCCCACGGCTTGGCGGGTGGAGGTGGCGGACGATGGCCAGGGCATGAATCCCGATAATCTCCGCCATTGCGCCCAACCCCACACGACGAGCAAAATCCACACGACAGCGGATCTGTGGAAAATTACCAGTTTGGGCTTTCGGGGCGAGGCGCTCCATAGTATTGCCCAATTGGCAAATTTAACGATCCGCAGTCGTTGCCAGGGGTTGGGGGGCGGCTGGCAGGCCAGCTATAGCCACAAAGGGGAAGTGCAAAACTTGGAACCTGTGGCCCTGGCCCCTGGTACGGTGATCACCGTTGGCGATCTGTTTGGCAATATTCCAGTACGGCGGCAGGGGTTGCCGTCGGTGGCCCAACAGTTGAAGGAAATTCAAACCCTGATCCACCATTTAGCCCTCTGCCATCCCCGCATTCATTGGAGCGTTGCGGTGGAAGAAAAATCTTGGTTGACGGTGTTGCCGAGGGCAACGGTGCAGGGGATTGTGCCGCAACTGTTGCGGCGCGTGCAGGAGCCGGATCTGGCCTATTGGGCAGAGGATGAAGAAATTGAGTTGCTGTTGGGGTTGCCCGATCGTTGCCATCGTCGCCGCCCCGATTGGCTCAAGGTGGCCATCAATGGCCGGGTGGTGCGATCGCCCGCCCTAGAGCAAACCCTACTGGCTAGTTTGAGCCGCACCCTCCCCCGCGATCGCTATCCCCTCGCTTTCCTTCACCTCCACCTCCCCCCCGAACAAATCGACTGGAACCGTCACCCCGCCAAAAGCGAGGTTTATTTACACCATTTGGATCAATGGCGCGATCGCGTTGCCCAAGGGGTCGATCAAGCCCTCCGCCTTAGCCCCCTGGAATTGCAAACCCAGGGTCAGGATCAACGGTTAGGAACGTTACTCAAAACAGCGGAAACCCAAGGAGCCTATACGTTAGATCGCCGGATTAATCCCTTAACGGCCCAACCCTTGGGGCCGCTCAATTTGCGCGTCGTGGCTCAGGTCAATCAAACCTATATTGTCGCGGAGCATGACCATGGCCTGTGGTTGATTGAGCAACATATTGCCCATGAGCGGGTGTTGTTTGAGCAGTTGCAACAGGCTTGGGAATTGGTGGAGTTGGATCCCCCGATTTTGTTGCCGGGATTGGGCGATCGCGCCATTGCTCAATTGCAACGGTTAGGGATTACCGTTGATGCCTTTGGGGAAAATCTGTGGGCCGTGCGCCAGATTCCTGCGCTTTTGGCAGGGGGCGATGGGTGCGCTATCGCGAATCGCACTGATGCCTTGCTGGAATTGAGCCGGGGGGGAGATTTAGAAACCGCCCAGGTGGCCACCGCCTGCCGCAGCGCGATCCGCAACGGCATCCCCTTGACATTGCCAGAAATGCAAACCCTCGTAGATCAATGGCAACAAACCCGCAACCCCCGCACCTGCCCCCATGGCCGCCCCATTTATCTGCCCCTAGAAGAGGCTAATCTCGCCCGCTTTTTCCGCCGCCATTGGGTGATTGGCAAAAGCCATGGACTCTAATTCAAAGTCCCTCGCCCTTCCTGGGAGAGGGATTTAGGGTGAGGGCAAAAGCCACGGACTGTGAGCATACCCCAGGACTATTTTTAGAATCTGCGGAGGGGCGAAAAATTTTTCGCCCCTACACCACTAAATTTTTCGCCCCTACACCACTTCTCTCGATCCGCTTTCCGCTTCATGATTAACAAATTCCCTAGCGAGAAGATCCCCTCAGGCCGTAGACTAAAAAGATTGTCAATCCAACCCTACCTGTTAAGCTGTGCGCAAAATTTTGATCGCGGGAAACTGGAAAATGTATAAAACTCAGGCAGAAGCGAAAGCGTTTCTCCAGAGCTTTTTACCCCACGTAGAAAACACCGATCCGGCACGGGGGATTATTCTCTGCTCACCCTTTACGGCCCTTGATCCCATGTCCCAAAATCTCCACGGGAGCCGGGTGCGGTTAGGGGCGCAAAATATCCATTGGGAAGAAGTGGGGGCCTATACCGGCGAAGTTTCCGGTGTGATGCTGAAAGAAATTGGGGTGAGTTATGTGATCGTCGGCCACAGTGAGCGGCGACAGTATTTTGGCGAAACCGATGAGACGGTGAATTTGCGTCTCAAGGCGGCGCAGCAGTATGCGATTACGCCGATCCTCTGTGTGGGGGAAACGAAGGCCCAACGGGATGCCGGGGAAACGGAAGCGGTGATCCTCGCTCAACTGAAGGCAGATTTGGTGGGGGTGGATCAAAGCAATTTGGTGATTGCCTATGAGCCGATTTGGGCGATCGGCACGGGGGACACCTGCGAAGCGACGGAGGCCAATCGGGTGATTGGGTTGATTCGTGCTCAGTTGGACAATCCCGATGTGCCAATTCAGTATGGCGGTTCGGTGAAGCCGAGTAATGTGGATGAAATTATGGCCCAGCCCGAAATTGACGGGGCGTTAGTGGGGGGCGCAAGTTTGGAAGCGGGGGATTTTGCCCGGATTGTTAACTACGAATAAAAGATCCCCCCGGCTACGCCGACCCCCTTAAAAAGGGGGTTAAATTTTCCTCGTTACTTGGCTCTGCCAAGTAACGCCCCTCGGAGGCTCTGCCTCCCTTGTTTAACCGGCGGCAGAGCCGCCCAAGGCCCGTGCCACGGCAGAGCCATGGCACGAGAGGATACTATTTATTCACGATTCATCATGACTGATACACGTGGATTAACGCCGTTGATGATGGGCGATCGCCTTTTTGCTTGGGGCGATCGCACCTATATCATGGGCATTCTCAATGTCACCCCCGACAGCTTTAGCGATGGGGGTCAATTCAACGCCCCTGATCAAGCCATGGCCCAAGTGGCGCAGATGGTGGCCGCTGGCGTGGATATTATCGATGTGGGGGGGCAATCGACGCGGCCCGGTGCGGTGGAAATCAGCCTTACAGAGGAACTAGATCGCACGATCCCGATCATCGAGCAGATCCGCGCCCAATATTCCACCCCCATCTCCATCGACACCACCCGCGCCGCTGTTGCTGAGGCAGCGGTAGCAGCGGGGGCGAATTTAATTAACGATATTTCCGGCGGCACATTTGATCCGGAAATGTTCCCCACCGTCGCCCGCCTCGGCGTTCCCTATGTGCTGATGCACATTCGAGGCACACCGGCCACGATGCAAACCCTGACGGATTATCAAGATTTAATCGGCGAAATCACCACTTTTTTTCAAACCCAGATCGATTTAGCTGTACAGGCAGGGGTGGAGCGATCGCACCTCATCCTTGACCCCGGCATTGGTTTCGCCAAAACCGCCCCCCAAAATATTGAACTCCTGCACCGCCTCCGGGAATTCGACTCCCTCCGTTGCCCCCTGCTGATCGGCCCCTCCCGGAAAAGCTTCATCGGCCAGATCCTCAACCAACCCGATCCCCAATTGCGGATTTGGGGGACAGCGGGGGCAGCAGGGGGGGCGATCGCCACCCGTTGCGATATTTTACGTGTCCATGATGTGGGGCCAATGGTGGAGGTGTGCCGCGTTGCCGATCAAATCCTGCGATCAACGCCACAAACTCCGTAATAATGGTATTGACCTCGCGCTCTTTTTTTCCCGTGGGGAATCATGATTATGACTGAGCTACAATCTTCGCTTTGGGCAATTGAAAAACACGATTTTCTGGAACTTCACTACCGCGCCACAAAACAACTGTTTGCGGCTCAAAGTCCCTTCCAACGGGTAGAGGTTTTTGATACAGAAAAATATGGCAAAATTCTCCTCAATGATGGCTATGTCATGCTCACTGAGGCCGATGAATTTATCTACCACGATATGCTCGTCCATGTGCCGTTATTTGTCCATCCCCAACCGAAACGGGTATTAATTATTGGCGGTGGCGATGGCGGCACAGCACGGGAAGTTTTACGCCATCCTGGTGTAGAGCGTTGTGTGATGGTGGAAATTGATCAAATGGTCGTGGATGCCTGCCGGGAACATATTCCCCAAACGGCCAAAATGCTCGATGATCCCCGCCTGGATTTACAGATTGCCGATGGCGTGGAATATGTGGCACAAACCCCAGAAACCTTTGATGTGGTGTTAGTGGATTCCACCGATCCCATCGGGCCAGCAACGCCGTTATTTGGGGTTGATTTTTATCGCAATGTTAACCGCGTCTTAAACAATGATGGCATTGTGGTTTCCCAAGGAGAATCCCCCTTTTACTTTGCCGAAATGCAAAATAAATTGCTGATGGTCTTGCAGGAATGTTTCCCCATTGTACGGCTCTATAATTATTCAAACTTGGGGTATCCAGGAGGGCTATGGTCGTTCACCTTTGCAGCTAAATCCCTCGATCCCATCGCTGATTTTGATCCAGAAAGGGTGACGGCTTCGGGGTTGGAGTTTGAATATTACAATGCGGCTATTCATCAAGCGGCCTTTGCGTTGCCTTCGTTTTTAGCGCGACGGCTGGCGGCATTGCAGGGGTGATCCCCCCCTGCCCCCCCTTAAAAAGGGGGGGTTCAAGAAAACCCCCTTATGAAGGGGGTCGGCGCAGCCGGGGGGATCATACAAACTGCGGCGGGGCGGGATCCCCCCCTGCCCCCCCTTAAAAAGGGGGGGTTCAAAAGTACGCTCCCTTAATAAGGGGGGTTCAAGAGTACGCTCCTTTAAAAAGGGGGTTCAAGAGTACGCTCCTTTAAAAAGGGGGGATTCGCTACAGTAGAGGTTGGGAATCAAAGGAAGCAGGATATGGGTCAGTTAGAACAGTTGCGATCGCTCTTTGCCGAGATGGGTCAGGCCCTCATTGCCTATTCTGGGGGGATTGATAGCACCCTTGTGGCAAAGGTGGCCTATGATGTGCTGGGCGATCGCGCCCTGGCCATTACCGCCGTTTCCCCCTCTCTGTTGCCAGAGGATTTGGAAGATGCCAAGGTGCAAGCGGCAACGATTGGCATTCACCACGAATGCGTCATCACCCATGAATTAAACAACCCCAACTACAGTAGCAATCCCGTCAACCGCTGCTACTTCTGCAAAAGCGAACTCCACGACACCCTCAAACCCCTGGCCCTAGAGCGGGGCTATCCCTACGTTGTCGATGGGGTGAATGGGGATGATTTGCAGGATTATCGCCCTGGGATTCAGGCCGCTAAGGAACGGGGGGCGCGATCGCCCCTGGCGGAATTAGGGATCACCAAAGCCCAAGTCCGCCAACTGAGCCGCGAGTTAGGCCTGCCCTGGTGGGATAAACCCGCCCAACCCTGTCTCAGTTCCCGCTTTCCCTACGGGGAAGAAATCACCGTGGCGAAATTGCAGCGGGTGGGCCGGGCAGAGGTGCATCTACGCCGCTTGGGATGGCAAAATATCCGCGTCCGTTCAGTGGGGGATACGGCCCGCATTGAATTACCGCCAGAGCAGATTAAGGATTTTGTGGCTCAGACGGATTTACCAGCTTTAGTAACAGCCTTTGAAAACCTCGGTTTTCTCTACGTTACCCTCGATCTCGAAGGCTACCACAGTGGCAAGTTAAACCGCGTTTTGAATCAAACCCAATCCTCTTCCCCCTTACCCGTGGGGGCTTCTCGTTAATTCATTGATCGGTGTGGGGAGGGCAAAAGATTTTTTGCCCCTACATGGATTGATTTTTAATGATTAATTTTTTTCTGATTCAGCGGATTCCATATTACCAAGGACTGCCGACTAAACTAAAGGCGCTCCAATAGAAGGGATGGGAAAAATCTTCGCTAGGGACGACATCCACGGTCATGCCGCCGGGATACTCCTGATTGAGTAAGGCCAGTTGAGCGCGACGCACAGCTTCCGCTTTGATCGTTACTTCCGGCTGTGCCAATTGGTAGTACAACTCATTCATCAGCACCGCTGTCCCTGCATCGGAAACTTGCCATAAACTCGCCAAAACTGACTTCACCCCTGCCTGCACCGCTGCCCCTGCAAAACCTAATTCGGCCTCTTGGTTCCCCACAGCGGTTGTACAGGCACTGAGGATCAACAGTTCTAGCGGTGGCTCGGTATAGAGCCGCAATTCCCGCAGGCTACTCAGGGCGATCGCCTCCTCTCCCCAAAGTTGGATATAGGCGGTTTCGGTACGATTCGGGTCAAAAAAAGCATGGGTGGCAAGGTGGAGAATTTGAAATTGGCGCTCCTGGCTTTGGGCCTTGAGATTGCGCCAGGTAAATTGCTCGTTGAGGTAAATTTCTCCCCGCCGTTGCTGGGTAATTTTCGCCAATTCGTTAGGAACAGCGGGGAGCGGGCTGAGGTTGCGGGCGGTGAATTCTGATGCCCCCATGGCCAAAACAGGCGTATTCGCGGTGATCGGTTGGTAGTTGAAATTCGTTAGGGAAAGACTGGGCATTTGCCCCAGGCTAAACCGTTCGATGAGGAAGCCGTTGCCATCATGGAGGGCGGCGAGGGGGAGCGATCGCAATCCCTCATCGCCAATCAACACGAGATTATCAATTTCCCGCTCCGTCAGCACCGCCTCAAAGGGAGCAATCAACTGTTGATACAGTTCTTGGGCGGGAGTGAAATAGGCCTGACTCCGCAGATTACTTACCGCCCGCCGGAATCGTCCCACCAAAGCCTCTATCTCCCCCCGGGTAATCGCTAGGGTTTCGACAATGGGGGAGCCATTGGCGGTGATCAATAGTAGTTGGAGGCGATCGCTCCCTTGGGGTTCTAAGGAGAAAGCAACATCTGTGGCGGTGGCTTGGAGGGGATCAAATTGCTGCACGCCTTGGCTTAAATTTGCCTCCAATCGCTCCACGGTCGGGGCAGCCACCACCCCCGCCGGCACAAAACCCGCATAGAGAATCGCCGGTTTCACCCCTGTGGCCTTCGCAATGCGTTGTAAAATTCCTTGGGCAAAATTTTCACCGATAAAATTACTTTCTTCCGCCACATCCAAGGAAGAGGTTATTTCTTGACAATAGGGCGGGCAACTGAAGTTATCTCCCGTAATAATACGAATATTTCCTAAGGTATGGCTGCGATTAAAACTTTCACCGACGTTAATTGTAAAATCTCCATTCGTAATTGCGGCGGCTGTACCATTGCGATCGCGCTGATTGATATTGGCATCTCCCACAATAAAAGGGACAGTCCCATTCCCACCATGGGTGATCGTAATATCACCGCCTCCCAGCGCCCCAGCCGCAGAAATACTGGCTAAAACGCCATTGCGGGCTGTAAAAGAGCCGATAGCTTGAAAGAATCGTTGGCTGGTAACAGTGATATTTCCCCCCCGTCCGGTCTCACTTTGGGAGTTCAGGCTAGATACGGCAATATTGTTGGGAGCAGAAAGGGCAATGGCTCCACCATTACCCAGACTCACAGTGCTACTATCAATTGACCCACCCAAAAAAATGCCATAATTATTAGCAGTTTCTCCGCCTTGATGACTGATATTAATATTTCCCCCACCCGAAAATAAGGGACTATTCAAACTGATCACGCCACCAATTCCTTGACTATCACCAATCAGATCAATAGTTCCACCAAAGGAAGAAATAGTATTGCCTATGATGGCAATTCCTGCTCCCCCCACTCCATTCCCAACAATACGAATATTTCCCCCTGAGGAATTGATCAATCCAAAATTAATATCTACACCAGCATCATCAACGATAAAAATGAGTTCTCCCGACTCATCCAATCTTGTCCTAAAGTTGGGATTACGACTAACTCCATTGAGGGTAATATTTCCCCCTTGTGAATTCAGATTAGATTGAATGAGAATGCCGCTACCATTGACACTTGAACCCGTAATACTCATGTCACCACCCCTAGAGTCAAGAGAACCATTATCTTGTAACAATACGCCTGCTTCACTCCCTAAAGTTTTTCCGGTAATTGCAATCGATCCACCATTGGTGTTAATCGCCTGATTGATTACCACCCGACCCTCACCATTATTATCAGAATCCCCAATCAAGGATAGGTTTAAAGACGATGGCCCCGATGCAATGCTGTTATTAATAAAAATGGAATTATGAGCTTCTAAACTGAGGAAGCCTGGACTCGTGCCAGCATATGTTAAAGAATCAGATAAGGTAATATTTCCTACTTGGCTATTGGTTCCACTATTGCCTGTCACCACTCGCACCGATGCACCGGTATTTAAGGCAGTTGTGAGATCACCAATACTTAAAAATGCCCCATCATTGTTAGAGGTGAAGGGATTTGTCCCCGTCATGTTATTGCTCGGACTCGTGCCAATTTCAATGTTATTGGGGTCAATGAGCCAGGTTCCGGCTTGACCTTGGGGGGCAGCAACATCGGGACTCCCTTCAATCTGTAAATTGTGTAATCCGCTGGTTTCAATAAAGCCGCCATCGCCCCCGAAATTCCCACCCCTAGCGCTGAGGTTGCCGAAAATTCGCGCCGTATCACTGGCAAACAAAATCACCCGACCGCCATCACCATTTCCCACACCATCCGCTGCAATTTTGCTCTGCTGATCCACAAATAAATGGGTAGCATTGGGAACCGACCCCTTACCCTGCTGCTCGCCACCGATTAAAATTGTGCCGCCACCTTGGCCATTGGCGGTAATCTCAGCATCCACTAACGCGATCTGACTGCCAAAAATGCCAATATTTCCCCCCGTTTCGTCCCCACTGGTCTCGATTTGGCCCGTAATTACGGTCGTTCCTCCTTGGGTTGGGATCTGTAAATCGGAGCCGGATAGTTGCAATTCCCCCGTGGGCGTGACGGTAAAATTGGGATCGATGCCTTTGCCCGTGAGCAGTTCAGGAAGATCCTGGATCTTGAGGGGACTATTCACCGGGATTTGCTCCGGTTCTAATTCCAAGCTCAATAAATGGCCGGGTTGCGATAGCCGCACCCGCTGACTTCCCTCGACAGCGGTAATCACCACCGTTCCCCCTGGAGCCGTGAAGCTACCTGTGTTGATCACCTGCCCGCCGATTAAGCTGATACTTTCACCGGGATTAACAGCTAAATCCCCTTGATTGAGAATTAACCCCCCTTGATCGAGAAAGGAGATTAACAAGGGAGAGCCGCTTAATTGGGCGTAATCGTTCGCTCCTGTGGCATTAAACCAACCGCCGGGAAAGCTGATGCGATCGCCCGTCGTGGCGGTAAACGACCCCGGCACATCCAACCGCGCCCCCGGCCCAAACAGGATCCCCGCTGGATTGATCAGGTACAAATCCGCCGCACTGCCCGTAACTTGAATCAACCCATTAATCACCGAGGCATCGCCCCCCGTCACCCGCCCTAAAACGTTGGCAATGCCCGGCTGGGTTAAAAACTGCGCAATTTCCCCCGCATTTAGGCCAAATTGCTGAAAACTGTGGAACAAATTCGCCCCGGCCTGGGTTCCCCCTTGAATTTGGTAGGTTTGCCCTTGATATTGAATCATTGTGCCGGTTCCATCGTTAGCAGTGGTGATGGATTGGGCAAGGGCGGGAAGCGTAAGACCTCCCCAAGCCAACAGAGTGAGGGTAAAACAAGAACGCAACATCAGTCAAAAGGGGGTAGACAATAACAGATTTTGCCTCTGGTCTAACACGATTTTTCGCTGAGATCGCAATCGTTGAGAATCTTATTAAAGTTACCATCAGGCTCGCCGCGATAACACCCGCTGTAATCGTAGGAATTCCGGGGGGTAGGGGGCGATCGCCTCCAATCTTTCCCCCGTTAGGGGATGATCCAACCGCAAACAATAGGCATGGAGGGCTTGGCCGGTGAGGTTGACTCCGAGCGATCGCCCCGGCCCATAGAGGGGATCACCCACCAAAGCATAGCCAATGTGGGCCAAATGGACACGGATTTGATGGGTGCGCCCCGTGGTGAGGTGAAATTCCAGCAGCGTATAGTTTCCCAATCGCTCTAAAACCTGCCAATGGGTCACAGCTTCCCGCCCGTTCTCACAGATCGCCATCTTCTTCAACCCCGCCGGATGATGGCCAATGGGCGCATCCACCGTTCCCTGCTGATCACGGGGCGCACCGTAGACAATGCCGTGATAGATGCGTTGGGCAGTTTTGGCTTTAATTTGAGCTTGCAGATGGTGTAACGCCTGCTCCGTTTTCGCCACCACCATCACGCCGCTGGTGTCTTTATCCAAACGGTGAACGATGCCCGGCCGCTCTTCCCCCCCAATCCCTGCTAAATCTTGGCAATGGTGCAAGAGGGCATGAACGAGCGTCCCCTGACTATGGCCAGGGGCAGGATGTACCACCATCCCGGCGGCTTTATTAATGATGATTAAAGAAGGATCTTCGTAGAGGATATCAAGGGGGATGGCTTCCGGCTCAAGGTTGGGGCCGGTGAGGGGAGGGATCGTCAGGGTGAGGGAGTCCCCCGGTTGCAGACCTGTTTTTTTCTCCGTGCAGGGGGAGCCGTTGCGTTGCACTTGCCCCTGCTCGATCAGTTTTTGGAGCCGGGAGCGGGAAAGGTCGGGAATTTGCGCAGCTAGCCAGCGATCGAGGCGGGGGGCTGGTTCGGAAACAGTGAGGGTGATCCCCCCCTGCCCCCCCTTAAAAAGGGGGGGGTTCTGCATTCCAGCCCCCTTAAGGGGGCCGGCGTAGCCAGAGGGATCTGAGGGGTTAGAGGATGGGTCGGGGGGCATCAGTGGGGCTGCTTTCCATTTTGGCCTTGGCCTTATTGGCACTGCGGCGGAGGGCTTGGAGACGGGTTTCAAATTTTTTGCGTTGGCGACGGTTGGGGGTTTGCTCGATCAGGGTTTTTAAGGCACTGCCGAGACTTTTATAGGCGTTAGGCATACTGTAACCGAAACGGGTGGCGAGGGCGATCGCCCGTTGATCCGCTTCTAGGGCTTCCCCTAACCGTTTATCCCCATTATTTTTCTGCCAGAGCCGAAACCCCGACACGCCACAAAGCGCCAAAGCTAACACCAATAACAGGCCATCCTGTACCCATAATTCCCCCACGGCTCCCCCCAAACCAATGGCCAGAGCCGCCATTTCCCAGCCTTCTTTGGGGATCGTGTCGTTCTGAATCCGGCCCACCTCATGCCAAAACAAGAGATTGCGCTGATCAATGGCGAGGTTATCCCATTTGGACAGATCAATTTGAATTTCGATTTCATCCCGGCCCAATTCTTCGCAGCGGATCAAGGGGGGATTCACTTCAGTAGAGGCTTCCACCATCACCCAACTTTGTAATTCTGGGGGGAGGAGGGTTTTTAAACGCCGAAGCTCACTCATTTCGGCGCGGGCAGAAGCGGCGGCATAGGAGGTCATAGCGGTTTTAGGCAGATCTTTAAGGTTGGGTTATTTTCCCATACTATCGTTTCTCTGGGGAGAAAAGGATGGCGGTTAACCGATGAATATATCCTAGTCTGCCCTCATCCCCCCGCCCCTTCTCCCAAAAAGGGAGAAGGGGAGCCAGATTCAAAGTCCCTTGCCCATGTTGGGAGAGGGATTTAGGGTGAGGGATGCTTCCTAACCGATAATTACCCGCTCCATCTGTTCGAGGGCGCGATCAAAATCATCATTGATGATCTGCACATCGAATTCATCGCGGGCGGCAATTTCCGCCTGGGCATGGTCTAGGCGGCGGCGAATGGCGGGATCGGCATCCGTGCCGCGATCGCGCAGTCGTCGTTCCAACTCATCCAACGAGGGGGGCAAAATAAACACCCGCAGTGCAGCGGGGAATGTCTCCCGAATTGCCCGCGCCCCCACCAGTTCAATTTCCAAAATCACCGTTTTCCCTTGGGCAATTTCCGCTTCCACGGCTTGGCGGGGCGTGCCGTAAAAATTACCCGCATATTCCGCCCATTCCAACAGTTGATCCGTGGCGATCAGCGTTTCAAATTCGGGCCGGTCTAAAAAATAATATTCTTTGCCGTGGGTTTCCCCAGGGCGGGGGGCGCGGGTGGTGGCGGAAACCGATAGGTGCAATGGGGGATGTTTGGCGAGTAAGGCTTTAACGAGGGTTCCCTTGCCCACACCGCTGGGCCCCGTTAACACCACTAATCGACCTAAGGGGGTGAGGGTGGGGGATTGGGGGGCGAGGGTTTCAGTGCAATTCATTGGGGCTACGGGGCGGGGGAATCTTTAGGGTGGAGGAAGCGTTGGGCTACAGTTTCCGGGTGGATGGCCGATAGCACAATATGGTTAGAATCGGTGATGATCACCGCACGGGTACGGCGGCCATAGGTGGCATCAATGAGTTGGCCGCGATCGCGGGCTTCTGTAATGATACGCTTAATGGGTGCCGATTCGGGGCTGACAATGGCGATAATCCGCTGACTGGCGACAATATTGCCAAAGCCAATATTAATCAAAGGGCTATCCATAGACAGGGGGAAAATCGAGGATAGGGCCAGGGGTAAAGGATGATCTCTATCCTAGTACGGAATTTAGTGGGGAGGGCGAAAGATTTTTGTGCCTCCGGCAGGCTTACGCCAACGCCCCTACAGATTCCGGATCACTGAAAACCCGCCAACAGTTGAGCAGATTGAACGATGCAAGCTTTTGACTATACAACGCTGGTGGCGGTTTGCCACGAATTAAACAGGGATTGGGTTCCGGCAAAGCTGGAGCAGGTTTATCAGCGCGATCGCCACACCCTTTGTTTCGCCCTGCGCACGCTCCAAGGCCGAGGTTGGTTAACCCTCTGCTGGCATCCAGAGCGGGCGCGGCTCTGTATCGGTAGCCCTCCCCCCCGTCATCCGGATACCTTCACCCTCAGTGATCAATTGCGCCATCAACTTAATGGTTTAGCCCTGGTGGCGATCGCCCCCCTCCAACCTTGGGAGCGGGTGGTGGATTTGCAATTTTCCCGCCGGCCAGGGGAGCCGGCCCTGTGGCATCTCTATGGGGAAATCATGGGGAAATACAGCAATGTGGTGTTAACGGATCGGGATCAGCAAATTATCACCACCGCCCATCAGGTCAACGCCCAACAATCCCGCCTCCGCACCGTCCAAACCGGCCAAACCTACGAACCGCCACCGCCCCTGCTCGGAGCGATCCCCCAAAAAGAGGAACCGCAAAGCCGTTGGCAGGAGCGGGTCAGCCTCATCCCCGGCCCCCTCCATAAGCAACTCCTGAAAACCTATCGTGGCCTCAGTCCGATGGTGAGCCGTCATTTAGCCACCATGGCCGGCCTCGATCCCCAACAATCCACCCACAGCCTCACGCCGAGCCAATGGGATCACCTCTGGCAGCAATGGCAGCAATGGATCGAGATCCTCAATACGGGCAACTTCACCCCCACCCGCTTACCCCAAGGTTATCGCGTTTTACCCGGTGCAGGGGGCGAGGTGATGGCGTTGCAGGTTTTGCTCGATGAATACTACAGCCAACAGGGAGAGCAGCAGGCTTTTCAACAACTCCACCACCAATTGAGCCAAACGGTCAAAACCCGCTTAGAAAAATTGCGGCACAAAGCGACGACATTCCGCGATCGCCTCACCCAATCCGCCGATGCTCAGGTGTATCGCGATCGCGCCGATCTGCTCATGACCCATCTCCACCGCTGGCAACCGGGGGCGAAAAAAATCAGCGTCCCCGATTTGGATACCGGCAAATCCGTTAATATCCGCCTCAATCCCGAAAAAACCGGCTTGCAAAATGCCCAAGCCTTCTACAAACAACACCAAAAACTAAAGCGGGCGCAAATTGCCGTGGTTCCCTTATTGGAAGCTGTGGAGGGGGAAATTGCCTATTTGGAAAATATTGAGACGAGTTTAGCGGGCGATCGCTATCTCGGCCCCGATGATCTCATCTCCCTGGCGGAAATTCGCAGTGAGTTAATCGAAGCGGGCTATTTGAATGCGGGGAAAGATCGCCCTGTTGTCCCGAATCCCTCCCAACCCCGCCGCTACCCTTCCCCCTCTGGGTTTGAGGTGTGGGTGGGGCGCAATAATCGTCAAAATGATCACCTCACCTTTCGCACCGCTGGGGAATATGATCTCTGGTTCCATGCCCAGGAAATTGCCGGGAGTCATGTGCTGTTGCGATTGCCGCCGGGAGCCGTTGCCGATGGGGAAGATTTGCAATTTGCGGCCAATTTAGCAGCCTACTACAGCCGGGGTCGTCATAGTGATCAAGTTCCTGTCGTTTACACTCAGCCAAAATTTGTTTATAAACCCAAGGGGGCGAAACCCGGCGTAGCCATTTATAAACGGGAGCAGGTGTTATGGGGGCGATCGCACCAGGCCGCCGCCTTCCTTGCGTAGGGGCGAAAAGTTTAGGGGGCGAAAAATTTTTCGCCCCTACAGACAAATTAATTCAAATTAATTTTGGAAAGGTTTGTCAATCCTGCTACACTGATCTCGTAAAGAAATATTACAAGCACCGCCCCCGACGCGACCTGCTTGGATTTTCTCGACAAAACGACAGACGAAGAGTTTATTTAGCCTACAGCCCGCCTGTAGGCTGTTTTGTTTCAACTTTGTTTCAACCCGCGACAGGGGCCAAATGGGAGGCGATCGCCCGCCCCAACACCTGCTCCAACACCATTGCCACCCAATCCACATCCGCCGCCATCGTCTCCCGCCCTAAGGAAAAGCGGATTCCCGTTTGCGCCTGCCTGGCCCCATAACCCATCGCCGTTAAAACCGGACTGGGGGCCGCCTGGCCACTGTGGCAAGCAGAACCGGCACTGATGGCAATCCCTGCTAAATTCATTTGCCGCACCAATTCCCGCCCCGTCAGCGTGGGGGGAACATCCTTTAAAACAAAACTGAGGTGATGGGGGAGGCGGTGGTTAAAGTTGCCCGTGGGGAGGAGGTGGGGATTGTGGCGTAATTGGGAGAGCAGGCGATCGCGCAATTCCCCTAACCGCTTCGATTCCGCCGCCAGCCTTTCCGCCGCCAAAGCCGCCGCCACCCCTAACCCCGCCAAGGTCGGAACCGCCTGGGTTCCCGATCGCAATTTTCCCTCCTGACCCCCCCCCGCTAACAGGGGAACCAATGCCACCCCCGGCCGCACATAGAGCGCCCCGGAACCTTGGGGGCCATAGAACTTATGGCCCGATAGCGAGAGCAAATCCACCCCCAACCCCTGCACATCCACCGGCAACCGCCCCACCACCTGCACCGCGTCGGTGTGAAACAAGGCCCCATGGCGGTGGGTAATTTGGGCTAGATCGGCGATCGCCTGGATTGTCCCCACCTCACTTTGACCATAAATCATCGACACTAAAACCGTATTGGGCCGCAACGCCGCAACTAAATCGAAAGGATTTACCCACCCCGTTGGATCCACCGGCAACACCGTTAGTTGCCAACCCCTTGCTTCTAATTGCCGAGCGGGGGCGGCGATCGCATCATGCTCAACGGCGGAAATAATTAAATGCTGGGGGCGATCGTAGCCATGGGCCACGCCAAAAATCGCCAGGTTATTAGCCTCCGTTCCCCCCGAAGTGAACACAATTGTTTCCGGGCTAGGAGCTTGGATCAGTTGCGCCACTTGCCAACGGGCCATTTCCACCGCCAAAGCCCCCCGTTCCCCCCAATGGTGCAGACTGGAAGGATTGCCCCAGCCCGTTAAAGCTTGGCGTTGCATCGTTGCCACCACCGCCGGATCCGGGGGAGTGGTGGCACTGTAATCCAGATAAATCTGCATGATGCTTCCTTGCCTTACAACTAGCCGCCGGGTTTACAAACATTGTAGTCTTCATGGGAAATCACCGCTTCCGGAACCACCAGACTGCCGTGATCCCGACAGAGGAGCCGATAATGGCGCGTCACCGGAATGCTAATCACAAACCGATTGTGGCGGAGTCGCTTGCCCTTGTAGCGGCGATAATCCTGCTGCTCTTGGAGGCCATTGATAATTTGGCGGGCCTTGAGCACCACATTTTTCGGCAGATGGGTCAAATCGATGACATCTTCTCTAAAGGTTGCGAGCCAATGGGCTTTTTCCGATTGTCGTTCATTCCGAGCCTCCGCCTCTTGGGCGCAACGATGGCAGACTTGACCTTGGCCACGATGACCACAGGGAAAAAGTTTTCGTCGTTTCGCCTTCGCCATTGCTCTGTCCAGTGGAGGGAGGAAATCCCGATGGTGTGGTAGATTACATCGGGGATCATGATCCTATTCTGACTGATTTTCTGGCCAGATCACCAGTAGGGCCTCAATTTTGCTCTTAAAAAGACCTGTGGAAAACGTTGCGGAATATTATTGCGCCTGTTGCGGCGAAGTCAATTCTACCTGGGTAGACTTGAGCCAAGGCCTCACCCAGTCCTATATTGAGGATTGCCAAGTTTGTTGCCGCCCCAACACCCTCTACGTCGCCATAGACGAAGAAACCCTAGCTGTAGAAATCACCACCGATTTTCTAGAGTAGGGGCGAAAAACCGAGCGCGAGGAAGGCCTAAACAGGGGAGGGCGAAAAATTTTTGTGCCTCCGGCAGGCTTACGCCAACGCCCCTACAGCCATTCCCCATTCCCCATTTCCCTACTCACACCGCTTCACCGTCGATAAAGGCACTCCCTCCCGCTCTACGGCGTAAACCACCGGGCATTGAGGAAAGAGCAAAGGCAATTCAATATAGGGCATGGCCACGTAGTAATCCGGGGGCGAACCTTTCGCACCATAGTCTAAATCTACTTCTAGATCCAACAGGGTTAAATCGGGGCTGGTAAACATTTGGGCGATATATTGGGGGCCACCGACGGCCACCGTTGCGCCCTGGGGGGCCTGCTCATTCACCCATTCAATGGCTTCCCGTAAGCTCAGGCCCCAGTAGTCCGTATCGTAGCGACCATAGGCGGCGGGCAATCCCCCCGAAATGCGGTTGAAATAAACGTATTGGTGGGGATGGAGGGTAATCATCGTGACGGCGATCGCACTCATGGCTAGGGTGATCCCCGTCAAAGCAAAAAACCGCTGTACCCGCCCCACCAACTGCTGATAACTCCAAATCAACCCCGCAGCGGCGATCGCCCCCACCCCCGGCAGGATAAACAAAAACTGGCGCAGACCGTTATAAATCGGGGAACCATGGGCAATGGCCAACCCCGGCAACGCGATCATTTGCAATAAAAGCAACACCGTTGCCCCCCGTTGCAAGGGGGTAAAACGGCGAAAATTAATCCCCATAAACAGCAACCCCAACCCCAACCCCACCTGCCACAGTAACGGCGTAGTTTGCCACAACCACACCGGCAAATAGGAACGGGGAATTTCAGAAGCCGGTAGGGTTTCCCCCGCAAACACCACCACCCCCGGCCAAGTATGTTGGGATAAATAGGCCAAAGTTTCCAAAAACCAACCCAAGGGATTCCCCCAGGCCGCCGGGTGTAACACCGTCGTTGTCACCGCCCAAGTGATCCCCATGAGCAGATAACTAGGGGCAGCTTGGCCCAGCATCGCCAACCAACCGCGACGAAAACCTTGGGCGATGACATGGGCGCAGGGGAAAAAGCCCAACACCACAAACCCGCCAATCCGGGTACTACAAAGAATGCCAATCAAGACCCCATAGAGGGCGGTATAAAGCGGGAAGCGATGGGGGCTGAGGGGGTTAGGGCGGGGGCGAAGGTCGTAGGCAATCAGGGCAGCGCCGACCGCTGTGGTGAGGGTAAACAGGGCAGCAAAGGGGATATCCTTGGGGTTATAAAACCCATGGGCCCAAAACCGGGGAATCAGGGCTAACACCAAGGGGCCAAACCAAGCATATTCAAAGCCCGTGAACATGGCCACCAGGGCCGCCACTGAGCCGTAGGCGATCATCGCCGTTAAAAACGTCAGGGGATGTTTAATCTCAATGCGACGGTGGATGGCTTGGGCAATGGCGCGATCGCCTTCTTCTAAGCCCTGCTCTGCTAGGGGATTATAGTTTAAACCCTGTTCGATGAAGGCTTTCCCCTGATAGGCCAATTCTGCGGTGAGGTTAAAGAGTAAACCGTAATGCTTGAGGTCTTTGGGAATCTCCCGTCCCTGAGTAACCCATTCAAAGTTATATTTCACCGTCGAAATTTCCGTGCCTTCATCCCAAGACACACCATAATCCCCCACCGTGCCAAAACCAATGCCCAGGAGCAGGAGCAAAATGGTTCCTAACTTGAGAGCGGGGGCAACGGTGGGGAATTGAAAAGCGAGGGTGGGTTTCAAAGCCATGGTGATTTTGGAAGAAAATGATACCCTTCGGGGGTGAGTTTAACCGATAGTGGCAAAATTCTCCGTATCTGAGCCAACGGCCAGCATCGAACCTGAACCCGTCGCGGGAAAACAGTTTGCCCCGCATAATTGCGATAATATTGCTCATGAGTCAGAACCCTCCCCGTTCTCTTGCAATTACCATGACGGCTTCCCATGGACGACAACCTTCTGGATCCTCTGATTTAACGTCTATTCCTAGTGATCACATTAAGTTAATCGAAAAACTGCTCTCCATTGGCACAGCCTTGTCAATGGCTCAGGATCTCGAGGAACTGCTCGCCTTTATTTTGACGAAAAGTCGAGAAATTACTTACAGTGACGCAGGGAGTGTCTTTTTAGTCCAACAACAGGAGGGGGAAAGTCGTTATCTGTTATTTAAGGTGGCCCAGAATGATTCTCTGCCCCATGTACGCCTGCGGGAATTTGCCATTCCCCTCACCCGCCATAGCTTGGCAGGCTATGTGGCCTTGACGGGGCGCACTTTAAATATTCCCGATGCTCAAAATATTTTACCAGGATTGCCCTATCAATTGGACCGCAATTTTGATCAAGATTTTGAGTATCAAACCTGTTCAGTTTTGGTTTTACCCATGCAGGACAACACGGGGGAAACCATTGGGGTATTGCAATTGATCAATCGCAAGATTCGCCCTGATGTGAGGATCACCCCCGAAAATGCTGTCACTGTCACCCAACCCTATTCGGAATGGGAGGAGCGGGTGATACGATCGCTGGCATCCCAGGCGGCAATTTCCATTGAGCGCAAAATGCTCCATGAGAATATTGAAAATTTATTTGAGGGGTTTGTCCGGTCTGCGGTGCAGGTAATTGAAGCCCGAGACCCCACCACTTCGGGCCATTCGGAGCGGGTGGCGGATTTAACGGTGCAGTTAGCCCAGCAGGTGGGGGATGTGATCAAGGGGCCTTTACAGTTAATTTATTTCACGCCGCCCCAAATTCAAGAAATTCGTTATGCTGCCTTACTCCATGATTTTGGCAAGGTGGGGGTTCCTGAGGCAATTCTCAATAAACGCAAAAAATTATATCCTGAACAGTTGATGGTCATTCAACAGCGCTTTGCGGTGGCCCAACGCACCCTAGAGCGAGATTGCGCAGAGGCCAAATATGCCTATTTAGTAAACCATGCTAGCCACATTCATCAGGAGGGGGAAAATTGCCCCCATTGCCAATATTTAAAAGGTTTAGATGCACAGTTAGAGCGAGCGATCGCCACCCTCCATCGGTATCAATCGTTAATTTTAGAAATTAATGAGCCGGAGGCGATCGCCCCTAAACAATTTGAAGCCCTTTCAGAGGAGGCCTGGGGAGAATTAACGGCTTTGGCAGAATATCGTTACCAAGATGTGAATGGGGAATTACAACCCCTGCTCACACCCCAGGAAATCGAACAATTAATGCTGCCCATGGGTAATCTCACCCAAATAGAATGGCAAGCAATTCAAGCCCATGTCACCTATTCCTATGAGTTTTTGAAACAAATTCCCTGGACAAAACCGCTACAAGGGATTCCCCTTATTGCCTATGGCCACCATGAAAAGCTGGATGGTAGTGGTTATCCAAGGGGATTGAAAGGGGATGAGATTCCGATTCAAACCCAGATGATGGCGATCGCGGATATCTACGATGCTTTAACTGCGGCGGATCGACCCTATAAACGGCCGTTGCCTTTAGATGTGGCGTTACGCATCCTGCGGGAGGAGGCAGATAAAGGAAAGATTAATGGGGATTTGGTAGCGGTGTTTATGCACAAACAGGTATACAAAATTTTAGGCCATGGTCTCAATGAGAATGATCAGGTGGCTTAACCATGATTGGGTCTCCAAAGTTTAAGGCGATCAGCTAAATTTATGCAAAATCGCAAAATTGAAACCCTGGATATAGGGGCGAAAAATGTTTCGCCCCTACGCAGATTAGGAAATTGCTAGAAGCCTCTCATTCTGGGGGAGAAGATGGCGGCCAAAGGTAGATGCCGCCGGAAATGAGGGTTAAGGCTACCGCTAGCCAAAAGGTGGCGATCGCCACCCCTTGCCATTGGGGAACGGGGGCGATGAGAAGGGCGATCGCCCCCATTTGCACCACGGTTTTCACCTTCCCCCAAAGGTTTGCCCCGCTAATCTGGGTTTGATTCACCCGCCAACCGGCAACAGCCAACTCCCGCCCCAAAATTAAGAACACGCCCCAAGCGGGAACCCGTCCCAAGGCAATCAAACCCAATAGAGGGGCAAGGACAAGGAGCTTATCCACCAAGGGATCGAGGAATTTGCCTAAATCCGTGACTTGGTTCAAACGGCGGGCCAGGTAGCCATCGAGCCAATCCGTTCCCGCCGCCAGCAAAAAGGCAGCTACCGCCCACCATTGGCGCTCTGGGGTGGGGGATTGGAGCCAATAGAGGAGGAAGGGAACGGCGGCGAGGCGGGAAACGGTGATCCAGGTGGGGAGGTTCACGGGTCAAAGGGGGAGGGTGAGCGTGGGAAAACTGTATCACGACGATGGGAGGCGATCGCCCCTTGCTGGCGAGATTAGATCGCTGCCATTTCCCCAATAAAGGCTATAACCGAAAAGAGCAGTTGGCAGAAATGATCATGAAAAACTGGGAACGGTGGGGGGCATCGCTCTTAGGGGCGTTGCTATTAACGGGGCAAGGTGGCGGTTTGGGGTTTGGGGAGGACATTCAAGGTATTGAAGGCATTGAAAATATTGAGGGTCTTGAAAATATTCAAATTCTGGATCCTCCCCAACCGCAAGCAACGCCAACAACTCAAGATGTCAACGAGCAAACCGCCGCCGTCTATCGGATGGTGATTGAAATGTTCCCTGCCCAACGAACAGCGGCGGGGAATGATGGGATGCTGCTGGGGCGGGCTTGGTTGAGTTATGGCATTGCGCTGCAATATTTTGGCCGGTTTGATGAAGCTCGCCCGGCCTTTGAACAGGCCCTCGCTTTGTTGCGGCAAAATCAAGATGTGACTGAAGCGACGGCGTTGCAACAATTAGCGGCGATCTATGCCCAAGCTGGCGATGTTTATGGCCTGACGTTTTTAGAAGGGGAGTTAAGGGGGAATCTTTCCACCCAAAGCCGTCGGATGGTGCTGTATGCCTTGGGTTTGGGGTATTTATCCCTGGGGGATGGGGGAAAGTTTGACCGGGGGATTGGGCTGATGAAGGAATATATGCGGCTTTTACCCGTTGATAGCCCTGTGTATGAACGCACAGCGGCGGCGGGGATTTTAGCGGCGCTCCAGGTTTATGGGGATCCACCAGGGGCGATCGCCACCCTACGAGCCGCCCTACCCGCCACCACCATGACGGATCTTGATCTCACCGCCTGGATTGCCATTGTCAACCAATTGGGCCGGTATCTCCAACGCCAGGAGCGGCATGGGGAGGCGATCGCCCTCCTAGAGGAGGGACTCAAACGCCTGGATGCTTACCCCAACCCCAACACCTATATTGTCGAAAGTAACCGCTGGACAATGTTGGCGCTCTTGGCGGATCTTCACAGTGATCAGCGTAACTTTGCCCAAGCCAGAGCCATCCAACAACAACGGCTGACCCTTGCCCAAAGCTTCACCCCTAAGGTGCGTTTACAGGTGGCCACCACCCTCGACGAGTTGGCCCAGTTGGCTTTTTGGCAAGGGGATCTTCAGGGGGCGATCGCCTACCAGCAGCAGGCCTACGCCCAGTTCGGGATGAGTACCAACCCGACCACCTGGAAACAAGCAGATGTGGGTAATCTGGTGAGTGCGGGCTTCCGTTTGCAGCATTTGGGGTTTCTCCAAGCGCAGGCGAAGCAATGGGCCGCCGCAGAAACCAGTCTCCGCGATGGGTTGGCCATGGATAGCTATGGCCGCCGCATCCTTTTGGAGAATACCAACCTCTATGCCACCACCCGCGATGAAGTCACCATCGGCAGCTATAGCCCCAGCGTTGATGCTTACCGCACATTACAAGGGGTATTGATGGCTCAAAATCGCCCCGATGATGCCCTCGTTGCGGCTGAGGCGGGCCGCAGTCGCGCCCTCTTACAACTCTTGCTCAATCGTCAGGCAGGAACAAATCGCTATATTGACCTCGAACCGCCGACGGTGGCGGAAATTCAGGCGATCGCCCGCCGCGAACAAACCACCCTCGTTCAGTACAGCCTCCTCTACGATGCACCCTTTAGTTATCGCACCCCCCAACCGGGGGAACCCCCCGCCGGAACTCCCACCCAACTGCTGATCTGGGTGATCACCCCCAGCGGGGAAATTCATCACCGCACCCTTGCCCTAGAGGAAGACCTCGGCCTCCTCGTCGAACGCACTCGCAACCGCCTCCTCAGCCGTCGCGGTCGTACTGCGGATGAGCAACTGCAACAACTCCACCAACTGCTGATCGCCCCTATTGCCTCCTTACTCCCCCGTGATCCTGCCGCCCGTGTGACGTTCATCCCTCAGGATATGTTGTTTTTTATCCCCTTCCCCGCCTTGCAGGATGCTCAAGGGGTAGCACTGATTGATCGCCACACGATCCTCACTGCCCCCTCAATCCAGGTGTTGAGTATTGCCCGCCAAGTCCGCGGCCAGCTTAACCCCCGTACCGGCGCGGCAATCATTGGCAATCCCACCATGCCCCTTTTACCGGGGGGAGAGGCTGCCTATCGCGATGGGCAAAGCCCGGTCGGAGACCATCGCCTCGCCCCCCTCCCTGGGGCAGAATTGGAAGCCCAGGCCATCGCCCAACTGTTCCAAACCACGCCCTTGATCGGGGATGCGGCCACGGAGCCAGCGGCGATCGCCGCCATGAACAACGCCCGCATCATCCACCTCGCCACCCACGGTTTACTCGAACCCGAACTCAGCTACAGCAGTTCCCTCGCCTTTGCCCCCACCCAAAACAGCGATGGCTTTCTCACGCTCCGGGAGATCAACAGCCTCGAACTCAATGCCGAGTTAGCCATTTTGAGTGCCTGTGATACCGGACGGGGTTGGATCGGGACGGGGGATGGGGTGATTGGGCTATCTCGCTCCTTCATTGGGGCAGGGGCTGCCAGTGTGGTGGTTTCCCTCTGGGCCATCCCCGATCAACCCACCGCCACATTGATGACGGAGTTTTATCGCCAGTTTAATGGGGGCATGGATGGGGCCCAAGCCCTACGGCAGGCGATGTTATTAACGCGCGATCGCTATGGCGATCCCGGCGCATGGGCCGCCTTTACGATTACCGGCGCGGTGGATTAGGGGGCTAACGGGAATTTCCCCCACTGCGAAGTTTTAAAAAAGCCAACACCTCCGTTGAATCCAAACTGACTTGGGGAACCCCCTTAATGCTCAGGAGCCAGCGATCGCTCCGTTGTTCCAACAACCAATCTCCCGCCAGGGGGGTGATCTGCCAGGGGCCAGCGGCGGTGCGCTGACAAAGAAATCCCCATCGTTTCGCCTGGCTCAAAATCGGATCACTCATGGGTCGCTATCATCTCAAAGGATTGCGCCAGAGCATGGAATGTTCGGAAGTCATGCCTGAGTCTGAATCGCGTTGCCATTTGACTTAAAAAATCAGGGGGGTTTTAGGGGCAAAAATTCTTCGTCCCTGCTCAATTCAGCAAAGTTCTGGAGTTTTAAACATAAAATTTAAACATAGAAAATGTTCATGACATCCATTGATTTTGGAACTATCCTTTTTGACCGTTGCTCTCCAGTCTTGCTCCCGGTCAGAGCGGGCAAAGCCGGAAATCACACAAATCATTGAGGAGGTCTATCTATCCAGCTTAGGGGGTTGTTATTAAAGGGTTACAAACAATACTAAATCCTAAAAGTTTCGTTCAATATAAAATGCGCTGTTGCTAAAAGTCAAACCAAAAAGCCTCAAGTTTAATCACAATTTTTCATTTCTTAAACCTCCCTTAATCTGGGTTTAACATCGCAATAAAAAAACGAAGGGCGAAAAATTTTTCGCCCCTCGGATCATCAACTTGAATTTTGCCCCGTTGTTGATGAAAACCCAACCCTAATCCTTTCCTGGCGGGGTGGGTTCTCCGCTGGAAATTCCCTTAGCGCCTCAATGGGGCAGGAATAGAGGGAGCTATTAATGCTACGGATTCCTCGGAAACAGCAACGTTGGGGAGATGGCCCCGCAGCATTGCTGTTAGTTCCGTCGTCGTTGCGTCGTAGATCTGGGTGGCAATTTTGGGATAAAGGCCAATGCCAATGATCGGGATCAACAACGCCGCAATAATGAACACCTCGCGGGGTTCCACATCCACGAGCTTTTCATGGGAAACTAGATCGGGGTTTTCTTCCCCATAGAAAATTTCCCGCAGCATCGAGAGCAGGTAAATGGGGGTGAGGATCACGCCCACCGCTGCGAGTAAAACGACGATCACCCGGAATGTCGTGCTGTAGGCATCACTGGTGGCAAAGCCCACAAACACCATTAACTCCGCTACAAAGCCACTCATCCCCGGCAAAGCCAGGGAGGCGAGGGAGCAAGCCGTCCACATCGCGAAGGCTTTTTTCATCTTTTTGCCCACACCCCCCATTTCATCGAGCATCAGGGTATGGGTGCGATCGTAGGTGGCCCCCACCATAAAGAAGAGGCTGGCCCCGATCAGGCCGTGGGAAATCATCTGTAGCACCGCCCCACTCATCCCTAATTCCGTAAACGAGCCAATCCCAATCAGGACAAAGCCCATGTGGGAAATGGAGGAATAGGCGATTTTCCGCTTCAGGTTGCGCTGGGCGAAGGAGGTGAGGGCGGCGTAGATGATATTCACCACCCCCAAAATAATCAGCACGGGCGCAAACTTGACATGGGCATCGGGCAACATCCCCACATTCATGCGGATCAGGGCATAGCCCCCCATTTTGAGCAGAATCCCGGCGAGGAGCATATGGGCGGGGGCGGTGGCTTCGCCGTGGGCATCGGGGAGCCAGGTATGGAGGGGGAAGATGGGCAGTTTTACCCCATAGGCGATCAGGAATCCGGCATAGAGGAGCAGTTGCAACCCTAGGCCGTAATCCTTGGCGGCGATCGCCGTCATATCAAACGTAACCGTATCCCCATAAAACGCCATCGTCAGGGCAGCGGCGAGGATAAACAGGGAGCCGCCCGCCGTATAGAGGATGAACTTTGTTGCCGCGTAGAGCCGTTTTTTGCCCCCCCAAATGGAGAGGATCAGGTACACCGGCACTAACTCCAACTCCCAAACGAGGAAGAAAAGGAGCATATCCTGCACCGCAAACACGGCGATCTGGCCCCCATACATGGCCAGCATCAGGAAATAAAACAGTTTCGGCTTCAGGGTGACGGGCCAAGCGGCCATAATCGCCAACGTGGTGATAAACCCGGTGAGAATCACCAGGGGCATCGATAGCCCATCCACCCCCACCGACCAATTCAAATCCAGATCGGGAATCCAGGGGTAGCTTTCCACCAGTTGCAACCCCGGTTCCGTGAGGTCGTAACGGGTATAAAAGGCGTAAACAATGAAGACGAAATCAATCAACCCGACGATCAGAGCATACCAACGGACAGTTTTGCCGTCTTTATCGGGGATCAGGGGGATGAATAGCCCCGCCACCAAGGGAAACAAAATGATGGCAGTGAGCCATGGAAAATCAGTTGCATTCATGGCAGATTCCAGATCAGCATTCCTAAATACTCGACACGACGACAAACCCAAGGACTGCCGCAAAAATAATCAGGGCATAAAATTGCACCCGGCCATTTTCGAGATATTTCAAACCTTGGCCCGTCACAACGGTAACAAGGCCGGTAAAGTTCACCGCACCATCGACCACGCGATAGTCGATTTCCAGCATTTGCCGCGCGAGGCGACGGCTGCCGACGACGAAAACGCGGTTATAGAGGTCGTCAAAGTACCACTTATTGAGGGAGAAGTTGTAAAGGGGTTGGATGGAGCGGGCGATCGCCCCCGGATCAATCACCTTCTGGGCATACATCAGCCCCGCCAAGGCAATCCCGATTAAGCCAATGCCCACGGAGGAGCCAGCCATAATCAAAAATTCCGTTTGGTCAAACTCCGCCACCGCCGCCAGCACTTCCCCAGGGGCATGAACCAAATGCTCAAAGCGGTTCTGCCAAGGCACACCGGCAAAGCCGAGCAGCGCTGAAGGAATGGCCAAAATTGCCAAGGGTAGCGTCATCGTCCAAGGGGATTCATGGGGCTTACTGTCGTGGTGGTGGTCATCGTGACCAGCGCTCACACCAGCGGCCGCTAGTAATTCCCCTTGAATGGCGGTATCTGTACCGCGAAACTTGCCTTCAAACGTCAGGAAATACATCCGGAACATATAAAACGCCGTAATCCCCGCCGTCAGCCAACCCACCAACCACAGGGCCGGATTTGCCCCAAAGGTGAGGCCCAAAATTTCATCTTTCGACCAGAACCCGGCAAAGGGCGGAATCCCGCAAATGGCTAAGTTCCCAATTAAAAACGTCGTCGCCGTAATGGGCATATATTTCCGCAAACCCCCCATCAGGCGCATATCCTGGGCTAAAACCGGGTTATGGCCCACCACCGCCTCCATACCATGGATCACCGAACCAGAGCAGAGGAAGAGCATCGCCTTAAAATAGGCGTGGGTCATCAGGTGAAACAGGCCAGCGGAATAGGCCCCGGAACCCATGGCCATGACCATATAACCCAGTTGGGAAATGGTGGAATAGGCTAGGCCTTTTTTAATGTCGTTTTGGGTGATGGCGATGGATGCCCCTAGGAAGGCGGTTAAGGCCCCCGTCCAGGCGATCACATTCATCACCACCGGGAAGGGTTCAAACACCGGATACATCCGCGCAATCAGGAAAACCCCAGCGGCAACCATGGTGGCGGCGTGGATCAGGGCTGAAATGGGCGTGGGGCCTTCCATGGCATCGGGCAGCCAGACATGGAGGGGGAATTGGGCAGATTTGGCGACGGGGCCTAAGAAGACCAAAATGCCAAACAGCGTCGCTAATCCCCCCGCTAACGCACCGGAGGCCACGAGTTCCTCTAACCGTTCACCAATGACGGTAAATTCAAAACTGCCGGTGGCCCAGTAAAGTCCCAAAATCCCCAACAGCAAACCAAAGTCCCCAACGCGGTTGGTGACAAAGGCTTTTTGACAGGCATCGGCGGCGGCTTTGCGATCGTACCAAAAGCCGATCAGCAGATAGGAGCACATCCCCACCAATTCCCAGAAGATATAAACCTGTACCAAGTTGGGACTAATCACCAACCCCAACATTGAGGCACTAAAAATACTCAAGTAGGCATAGAAGCGGACATAGCCAGGGTCGTGGGCCATGTAGCCGTCGGTGTAGATCATCACCAACAGAGCAACGGTGGTGACGATCGCCAGCATCACCGTCGTCAGGGGATCGATCACATAGCCCATGGTGAGGTGAAAACTGCCAGCAGCGGCCCACTCAAAGCTACGGGTATAGGGGGCATGACCTTGAATTTGGCTCCAGAGCAGGGCAAAGGCCATCGTGGTGGCCACACCAATCAGGGCGAGAATGACGACGGCATTCAGTTGCCGGAGTTTGTTCGTTACGTTATTGACTGAGATTAGCCCGATTCCTACCAATGCCGCTCCCAAGAGGGGGAGGGCGGGTATTAACCAAGCGTATTCATAGAGGAATGGTTCCATCACAAATGCTGAGTTGCTAATCCTTAGTTGCAGAATACCGCTACCAATTGTGGCATACCGTGTTCTTTAAAGTTCTGTTAAGGTCTAGCTTCTCTAACATCAGGCTAAACCACCGAGGGAATGAGGGGCCTCGGTGGTTTGGGTCAAGGGTTTGAAGGGTTTCTAGGTTAGGCGGAGGCCGCAAACAGGTTTAAGCCCACCTGATTGAGACTGCGTTGCAGTTCATCCCGACCGGGAAAGCCTTCGAGACGATAAACCACCTTACCCCCGGCAAACACCAGCACGGTGGGTAAAATTTTGAGGCGATGGGCGGTGCTGAGTTTCAAATTTTCATCGGCGTTGACACTGACCAGATCGATGGGGTGGGGAAATTCCCCTTGCATTTTGATCAAGGTGGGTTCTACCCGGTGGCAAAGCTTGCACCAAGGGGCCCAAAAGTAGACCAGCACCGGATTCGTCGCCGTGAGGACATGATCCGCAAAGGTTTCATCAGTGACGTTGAGCATCGTTAAAGGGAATTTATTAAAATTGCTTTGGCATCATGCTACATCGGATCCTGGGGAACGGCTAGGGGGATCACGGCAAACGAGGGGACTCCGGGCGAGGCTTGGTTCCTTTCACTTTAGGGATCAAACCTACCTAAGGGGCGATCGCCCCCCGCTTTGGGCCGTACTAAATCTTTACATTTGTTCAAAGTCTGTATTTTTTTGTCAAAATGCAAGGGGAATCTGCAATTTTTTTTAACGAACACCATGACCCAAGTTCTTGTTAATGATGTGGTGGTTGCCAGTAGCGATCGCTGTGAACAGGTGGAAGGGAACTACTATTTCCCTCCCGATGCCCTCCATCAGGACTATTTCACCCCTAGCTCCACCCACACCACCTGCCCCTGGAAGGGCCAAGCCAGTTACTACAACCTCGTGGTGGGGGGCCAAGAAATCAAAGATGCTGCTTGGTATTATCCTCAAACGAAGGAAAAGGCCAAGCACATCGAGGGCTATGTGGCCTTTTATAAAAATAAGGTGACGATCAAAGCTTAACGAGGCCAGGGGGGATTCTGAAGATCCCCCCTGCCACTACACTAGCTTATTAAGGATTCACCACTTTTGAGGCTCTCTATGACTCAGACCCCCTGGCCCGCACAACCGGCGATCACCGCTCAACAAGAAGAATATTTTAATTACTACTTTGATAAACCGGGGAGTGAGCCGGGAACCCTCCGCATTGACCCCAAGGCGATCGCTTCCGAGATTGTCCTGATCGACTACACCGAAGCAGAAGCCCACCGCTATAGCGACATTACCCCCGATGAATGTCTTACCTATCTAGAATCCCCTTCCATTACCTGGATCGATGTACGGGGTTTAGGGAGTGAAGATATTCTTAAAAAAATAGGCTATCTGTGCCATCTCCATCCTTTATTGTTGGAAGATGTGGTCAATGTTCCCCAGCGCCCGAAGATTGAACAGTATGGGGATCACCTCTTAGTTGTGGTGCAAATGGTGATGCCCATGGAAGATGCTGATGGGTTTTTCATGGAGCAAGTGGGCTTTGTGATCTGCCCCCATTATTTGTTGACATTTCAAGAAGAGCCGAGCCGTGATAGCTTTGAGCCGGTGCGATCGCGCATCCGTGACGGTCGGGGCCGAATTCGCCGTTCCGGAGTGGATTATTTAACCTATGCCCTCTTGGATGCCGTCATTGATGGCTTTTTTCCCGTTTTAGAAAGCTATGGGGAGCGCATTGAACGGTTAGAAGATGAGGTGATCAAAAATCCCACCCGTCAGACCTTAGAAAAAATCTATGGTATTCGTCGGGAACTCCTTGCCCTGCGCCGTTCGATTTGGCCGCAACGCAATGTTCTCAATAGTTTAGTACGGGAACATAATGATCTGATTAGTGAGGATGTGCAGGTTTATCTACGAGATTGTGCCGATCATGTCAACCAACTTTTAGATATTATCGAAACCTATCGAGAACTAGCCTCAAGTTTGACAGAAATTTATATGTCTGCTATCAGTAATCGCACCTCAGAAGTCGTCAACCTTCTCACCATTATTTCCACCATTTTTATCCCCCTCACCTTTATTGCTGGTGTCTATGGGATGAACTTTAAGTATATGCCCGAACTCAATTGGCAATGGGGTTATTGGTTCTGTTGGGGAACGATGGGAACCATTGCCTGTGCCTTAGTTTGGCTATTTTGGCGTAAAGGTTGGTTTGATGGCTTTTTGAGCAATCCTCTGCGGGAAACCAAGAACTGAGTGAGGAGTGAGACCTCACTCAATCCATCCCTCAATTTCCGACTCCACCAAAATTTTTTCCATTTTGAGATACTCACTCCGAGCCGCCGCTAAAATATGCTGCATCATTACCGGCTCACCGGCATGGGCAGCAATAAATGCGGCATTGAGGACAATATTTTTAATATTTCCCCCTGTCACCGCCAATTGGGCTAATTTTTCAAAATTAAGATCTTGGGTGGGGAGATTGGGGGGAAACACCCGCCGCCAAATTTCTGTTCTGGCTTTGGCATCGGGAAAGGCAAAGGCCACCATGAAGCGAATTCTGCGAAGAAAGGCCTGATCCAGTGACCCTTTTAAGTTGGTGGTTAAAACCGCTAACCCTTGGTAACTTTCCATCCGTTGCAAGAGATAGCTCACTTCTAAATTGGCGTGGCGATCGCGACTATCTTTCACCTCGCTCCGTTTGCCAAATAAAGCATCTGCTTCATCAAATAACAACACCACTCCCCCAGATTCCGCTGCATCAAAAATCTGCCGTAAATTTTTCTCCGTTTCACCAATATATTTACTCACGACGGTACTCAAATCAATGCGATATAGATCCAGATTAAACTCCTGAGCCAGCACCTCCGAGGCCATGGTTTTTCCCGTTCCACTGGGGCCCGCAAATAATGCCGTCATCCCTAAACCACGATTATTTTGGGCAGCAAAGCCCCATTCTTGGTAAACCTTAGCCCGTTGGCGAAATTGGACAGCAATTTGCTGAAGAATTTTCAGTTGATTGTCCGGTAAAACCAAATCTGACCATGTGGCTTTAGTATCAATGCGTTGGGCAAGGTCATCTAAGCGGGGGCGGGCCATGGTGCGGCAAATTTGCCAGAGTTGTTGAGCAATGATCGGATTCGATGCTGTGGGGTTTAACTCAATTTGAGGTTGTTTTTGAAGATGATGGGCAGCGGTTTGAATCGCCTGAGGACTGAGGTTAAATTGCGACACCATCACCCCTAACTCACCATTGAGTGCTTGGGTCGCCTCCCCTAAATTGCGTTCCCAAAGTTGGAACTGTTCTTGATAGGTGAGGGGGGGAACGTCAAGGGAGATGAGGGGATGGCGAGAGCTTTGGATGCGTTCTTCGGTGAAGATGATTAGGGGGGTTTGCAGATCGGTGATCAGTTGGGTGGCGATCGCCCCTTTGGCCCCATCAGCAAAATTGAAGCCGTCAAGATCGAGAATTAACAAGCTCTGGGTGAGGGCGGCTTCCCGTTGCCAGCGTTGGGTGAGGTAGCGGAGGTTGTCCCGGTCGGTGGGGAGGCGATCGCCCCAGAGAATTTTCACGGGTATATGCAGGGCTTCCCCCACAGCGGCAGCGATCGCCCGTTTATCACTATGCTCCACGCCGCACAGTTGCACCGTCCCCGGTGTTTCAGTCTTCAGCAGCGTTAACAGGTTCTCCATAATCTGAGCATGGGAGGGGGGCAACATTGCCGCCATATCCGCCACCAGGGGACTCATCAAGGGAGCGAGGCGATCGTCTTGGTAGGGTTCCCCCATCAGGTAGTGCAAAATCGTTTCATCGATTTGTAGTGGGCATTGGGTAATCACCGGGCCGGTTCCCACTTCCAACAGTTGCCAACAGCGGAGGGGCCCTTGGGGGGTAAAGGCATTCCAATGGGCATTAGCAAAAAGTTGTAACCCCAGGCCAAAGGTAGGATAGGGCATTTGAGGGTTATGGTTAAAGCTGGCACAGAGGGCGGAAAACCGGGGCAAAAGGGCAACCCCAACGGCCATGAGCAACAAATTAAGCTCAAAGGGAGAGAGGTTAAACGTGGTGTAAAGCGTTTCTAGACGAGAAGGGGGGAAAAGTTCCGGGATCTGGACAATGGGATCCCTATCCTCCTGGCTCTCCTGGTCGGGGTGTTGTTGTGTAGCCCACCGCCGTTCTAAGAATTGCTGAAGCTGGTTGACATTTTGAATCAAGGATTGTGAATTGACGGCATACCACTCATTATTCATCGCTTTGTATTGCTGAATCGATCTAAACGAAATATATCTTTGAGGCTATGAATGGTAAACTCCTTGCTTTTTGCTTCTGAAAACTTACTATTCACCAATATTTTAACAAATCAGACATTTTTTTGAATCAATACATCATTCAGACTAAAAAAGCAAATTAAATCTAGACTAAAGTCGTATTTTAATTTATCCATCATGATGTTATAAATCCTCTGTAATGCCTGATTAAAATTGAGGGCAACACTCTTCCTGGATCCGTATTTTTCTCAGAATTCGATAGGTGACACCATGGCCAAAAATCAAGTTCAGCAGTCTCGTACCTTTGTGCCACCCGTACAAAAAAAGGCTTCCCATCTAGCCCCTTCACCCCGCGCTGTGCCACCATCGGTGGTGGCGGTAGAGGATTCTGGCCTGCTGCCGGTTCAGGCGAAGTTAACCTTGGGGGAGGGGGGCGATCGCTACGAACAGGAAGCCGATGCTACGGCAAAAAAAGTCGTCCAGGCGATCCACAATCCTACGGTACAAACGAAATCCGCCTTAGCTGAACCCCTGGGGCGCAATCTCAACATTTCTCCCCTCGCAGGGGTGATGCAAGCCCAGGGAAATTTAGGCGGGGGAGCGGTTTCAGCAGATGTGGAGGCAGGAATTCAGGAAGCGAAAGGCGGTGGCCAAGCTTTAGATGCCGGTTTACAGGAATCCATGGGCCAGGCTATGGGCGCAGACTTTAGCGGTGTACGGATTCACGCCAATGCCCAGTCCAATCAATTAAACACCGCTATCCAAGCCAAGGCCTTCACCACCGGCCAAGATGTCTTTTTTCGCCAAGGGGAATACAACCCGGGCAATTCTCAAGGTCAAGAATTAATCGCCCATGAATTAACCCATGTGGTGCAGCAATCCGGGGGTTCCCATGCCCTTAATTTACAGAAAAAAGAACAGGGTAGCTCCGGCAAAAAAACTGAATTGAGCATGGGTGACAATGCAAGAACTCATAGCAATTTTAAGGCTAGCACATTTAATCAAGATTTTGATGCTCATCCACTTGAGCAAAAATTAATCACCCATGAGTTAACTACTGCTGTACAAAAACAAGGCAATCCAGACAATCTTGCCAAAGCAGCACAAAAAAGCCTGTCCCCTTGGCAATCAAAAATTGCCACCCCATCCTCAACGCTTATTCAGGCAGCTCGAGACTCTCGCCCGAAAGCGATCGCCACACCACAGCAACATAGCAATCAAATTACTAAAGAAGCCGCTGGTTACTTGAACCAAAAGCTAGTGAGTTTAGCCAAGGATATTCAAAAAGCAGTTCCCAATGATGGTGATGCAGAAAAAATTTCTAGAGAAGTCTCAATTCCCATCAGTCCCATCGGTACTGGAACAGCCATCGGCTTTACCTTCGCTAACCATGTTGAACGGGATGGGTACTGCATTAAGATGCGGACTAAAGTTGGTCTTAAATTAACTGGAAGCCTAGCAGGAGATCTTGCTGAACTTTCTGCTGCATTGGGAGGCTATATTGAAGTCCAAGGCAAAGATGGTCAGGAAGTTGTAAACCTAATTTCTTATGTCATTTACCGGACCTTTGCACAATCGAATATTCCCTATGAAGTCGAAGCTTTACTGTGGGGAGGAAACACTTCTTCCCAAGGAAGAAAAGCAGCCTATGACTGGAGTAGAACTGTTGAAAAGGACATGAACAACAGTTCCTATGCAGAAATTGGAGCCTATGCCAGTCTTTCCGGGCATATTGGGACTAAAAATCTCGGTCAAGTCTATGGTTCGCTAGAAGGTTCAGCGGGAAAAAGATATAGCAAAGACAGTATTGAACAAGCCCGAAAAGGTGGAAAAGATGTCATTGGTTATGGTAGTTCCTTGGGGGATATGGTTGATCGCGGCGCTCGTGGCTCCATTGGACAAGGGGTGCAATCGGCCAGTATTAATCTAGGGATCAGCATAGCGGATAGTGGCAAAAAGTTCGAGGGTAAGATCACCTGGCTTTGGGAAGACATTATGGAAACATTAAGCCAGAAATATACCAAAACTCATTATGTTGGTTTCAAATATCAGGTCTCAGGCCAGATTACAGTTCCAAGTTATGGCTGGTCTGGTTTAGTGACTGATTGTATTGATAAGGTTGCTGATAATATCACGGAACGCCTGCGCTTACTTTGTCAATCTTGGTCATCACGGGACAATGAAGAATCTGCAAAACTAAGCGAAAAAGAGATAAAGAAAAAAGAGAAAGAAATCGAATTTTCGGGTAAAAATATTACGTCTAGTTTAAGCAAGTTTTATAAAAATAGAAAGGATGAACTTTCTGAAGATCCAGATGAAGATCAAGAGTTAGATCAGTTTGCGTTAGAGGTTTCTCTTGAAGGAGTAAAAAATAAGAAAAATGAAACGGAATATAAGCCTTGGGTGCATACATTCATTTTACGGAAAATCAAAACACAAGCTCCAGATAGTTCGGATCTTTTAGGCTTTAAAAATGAGAAGAAAAAAGAACGCTCTAATATTTTGTGGAAGACTGTTATTGATGGAGATCAGGAGAAGCAAGTCTCTGTACCCATAGATCCACAAGAAGAAACTCGGACTGAAAAGTATGAGTCCGCTTATTTTAAAGCCCCACAGCAGGTTCCTGTTATCGGTGGCATGGGTTCAATGGAAAAAACCGTAGAATCTGGGTATTTTAAAGCACCGCAAAAAGGAGTTCCTCCCACTGCGCCTGCTTCAATGGAGAAAACCGTAGAATCTGGGTATTTTAAAGCACCGCAACAGGCTCCTGTTGTAGATGGCATGGGTTCCATGGAGAAAACTTTAGAATCTGGGTATTTTAAAGCACCACAAAAAGGAGTTCCTCCTACTGCGCCTGCTTCAATGGAGAAAACTTTAGAATCGGGATACTTGAAAGCCCCGCAACAAGCTCCTGTTATCGGTGGCATGGGTTCTATGGAGAAAACTTTAGAATCTGGGTATTTTAAAGCACCACAAAAAGGAGTTTCTCCCACTGAACTGGTTTCAGCAACTGAGGTAGTGTCAATACAAAAACCTCGAAAATATACGCCAAAACAATATAATATTCCTCAGCAATCTACTCCCATGAGTGAATCAGCTTACCCCCAAACATCCCAAAAACTAACTCCTGTCAATATCCCAGTATTTATAAACCAGACAGACAAGTATAGTAATTATCAAGGAAGTAAACAACCTGGGGTCAGCAAAAATAAGCCAGTTGGTAGTCTGCCAAAATCGTTTAAAGCCTATGAAGCTGAACGGTTGCCCAATAAGGCTCGTTATCAACAACGGCCATTATCAAAGAATGAGCGAGCTAATCTTGTTTATAAAATTGAGACTCTGTATGAACAATTGCGCCCATTTTTAATTGATTATCATCACTTGTTTAAGGGGTTTGTAACAAGGACTGTTGCTCTGGAAAGTCATTCGCAGCAAAGTCTTCAGATTCACCTTGAATATTTGATGGATTGGCAAAAGCATTTTCGATGAATGGGTGCATCTCAGTGAGGCGAGTGTCCCCTCATCCCCCAGCCCCTTCTCCCGAGAAGGGAGAAGGGGGGTTTCCAAAGTGAGATGCACCCTCGATGAACAAACCGTAGATCTAAGCTTTTCACGGTGAGCGATCGCCACGCCCAATTACTTCAAAAAAATCAGACATGACTCTTCACAAGAAAAATATTCATTGCAATGCAGATCTAGTTTTTTATGATCAGAAAAATAATCCCATCAATGTTAACCTAAAGCAATTAACATTGATTGATACCTATGGAGAGGTTACGGGGTGTAACATGACGTTTATAGTCAATTATGATCTTTATCAGAAAATAGATACAGAAGAACTCTTTGGTTTAAATCAAAAGATTCGTTCTGTGAATTTTGGTGATGGATTTAAGCCGGGTAAAGATATTGAAATAGAGGTAGAGTTATTGGGAGAATATCTACCGGAATTACTAGGGGAGGCTAGATCTCACGATGAATTGGGAGATTACTTATTAAGTTTGGGTCAATCTCATTCAGAGAGTCATTTACTCAAAACTGAAAGCTGGCGTGGTTTATATGTCAAACAGCAACTAGATGGAATGCCGATCAAAACTGGTTACATGACATTTTGGGGGGCGGAACAGTTTCCCTCGGAGGTGGAACTGGATTTTGGCATTAACAATGAAGAGTTTATTGCTGATGCTGGAATAGAAGAGAAAAAAAATCAAGCCTTGTTTGAGGTGGTGTGTGATTTTTTTGATGATGAAGGTTGGTCTTATGCCCAGGTGGGTGATGAACCAACATTACAACTTTACTATAGTGGTGATCATCAACAATTGGCTTGTTATGCGAGGGTAAGAGAAGATTTTGATCAATTTATTTTTTATGTTCTTTGTCCAGTGAATGTGAACGATGAAAGGCGGTTGGCGATCGCTGAATTTATTACTAGGGCAAACTACGGGATCACCATTGGCAATTTTGAAATGGATTTTGCGGATGGGGAACTCCGGTTTAAATCCAGTATTGATGTGGAGGGCGATCGCCTAACGACAGTATTGATTCGGAATTTGGTTTACAATAACTTAATTATGATGAATAAATATTTGCCCGGCATTATGGCAGTGATCGATGATCATGTCTCTCCCTTGGAAGCGATCGCTGCCCTTTAATTTACTTAGCATTAAAATCCTATAAAGATTTGGAGGCATGGAGTAGGGGGAGGAGGGCGATCGCCCCCTGCCCACACCCTCCCCCCTGCAACCAAGCCGACGATTCGGTTTAAAATGGAAAACTTGAACGACCATCTCCTGTGGGTTCTCGATTCAGCCCTAAACCGAACCGACTATGTTAAATCCCAACTTGGATAGTATCCAACTCGAAAAAGACGAATATGAACGCTACGCCCGGCATATCATCCTGCCGGAGGTGGGGCTAGAGGGGCAAAAACGCCTCAAGGCCGCCAGCGTCCTCTGTATTGGCACAGGGGGATTGGGTTCTCCCCTGTTGCTCTATTTAGCAGCCGCAGGCATTGGCCGCATCGGGATTGTGGATTTTGATGTGGTGGATCACTCCAACCTGCAACGGCAGGTGATCCACGGGACATCCTGGGTGGGCAAGCCTAAGATTGAATCCGCCAAACACCGCATTTTAGAGATTAATCCCCGCGCTCAGGTGGATCTCTATAACGTCCGCCTCAGTTCGGAAAATGCCCTCGATATTTTCCGTCCCTACGATGTGGTCATTGATGGCACAGATAACTTCCCCACCCGGTATCTCACCAATGATGCCTGTGTGCTGTTGGATAAACCCAATGTCTACGGCTCAATCTTCCGGTTTGAAGGTCAAGCCACGGTGTTTAACTACGAAGGCGGCCCCAACTACCGCGATCTTTATCCTGAACCGCCGCCGCCGGGCATGGTTCCTTCCTGTGCAGAGGGGGGAGTTTTAGGCGTGTTGCCGGGGATTATTGGCGTGATCCAAGCTACGGAAGCGATTAAAATTATTCTGGGGTCTAATACCACCCTCAGTGGTCGGTTGCTGCTGTACAACGCTTTGGAAATGTCTTTCCGGACGCTTAAACTGCGCCCCAACCCAGAGCGGCCCGTGATTGAAAAACTGATTGATTACGAGCAATTCTGTGGGATTCCCCAAGCCCAAGCTGATGCAGAGCGGGAGAAAGCAACTTTGGATGAAATGACGGTTACGGAGTTAAAGGCGTTGCTCGATAGCGATGCAGAGGATTATGTGCTGATTGATGTGCGTAACCCTAATGAATATGAGATTGCCCAAATTCCGGGGGCGGTGTTAATTCCGTTGCCGGATATTGAACAGGGGCCAGGGGTGGAAAAGGTGAAGGAAGTTCTCAATGGCCATCGTTTGATTGCCCATTGCAAGATGGGAAGACGATCGGCAACGGCGTTGGGGATTCTCAAGCAGCACGGCATTGAAGGCACAAACGTGATCGGTGGGATTACGGCTTGGAGTCGTGAGGTAGATTCTTCTGTGCCGGAATATTAAAGGGGGTTGGGGGTATGGCGATCGCCTTTTTCCGTAGCCTCCTTTCCCTGATTTTCCTGGAGCAATGCCCCCTCTGTCATCAAACAGCGGTGGATGAGTTTTGCCCCCATTGTCAGGGAAAGATCCAAGCCTGCCAGCAACCGCTGCCCCCTAAACCGACGAAAATTGTCGTTTGGGGGGAATACCGGGATGAATTGCGGGGGGCGATCGCCGCCCTCAAATTTCGCAACAACCCCCAACTGGCCCGCCCCCTGGGCCATTGGTTGGGCCGCCATTGGCTGGCCCAAGCTCCCCCGAAACTGCGGCCCATTGTTGTTCCCCTACCCATGTACGCCAAAAAACGCGCTGAACGGGGCTTTGACCAAGCGGAACTCCTGGCCCGCCACTTCTGCCATTACACCCATTTACCCCTCGCCGCCCGCGGCCTAGAGCGCACCCGCGCCACTGAGGCGATGTTTAAGCTCAACCTCCAACAGCGTCAACAGAATATTAAAGGGGCCTTTGCCCTCGGGCCCGATTTCCGTCGCCGTTTACCGAAACGCCCCGTCCTGCTCCTTGATGACATCTACACCACAGGGGCAACGGTGAAGACAGCCGCCCAGGTTCTGCAACATCATGGTATTGATGTGGTAGGGGCGATCGCCTTGGCCGCTCCCCGCCGTTCCTCCCGCCAACGTTAATGAATCAAGCCACCCCGCTCCGTCAGTTTCTCGCCAAGCCGATGGTGCGCTGGTGGATTGTGGGGCTATTTTTCACCGGGTTTAATATTCCCGCCCTTTATGTTTTGCATGAGGTGTTGGGGTTGACCGTGGCGATCGCCACCCTGATCACCGCCGAACTGATCACGATCCTGCGCTTTTTCCTCAATGACCGCTGGGTTTTCGGCCATCCTCGCCCCACCTGGCAACGGCTCTGGCAATACCACCTCAGCAACGCCAGCAGTTTTGTGATCTGGTGGTTGGCCGTCAATGGGATTGAATCCGCCGGAGTTCATTACCTGATCGCCTCCCTCCTCGCCACCGCCATCTCCGTCGGTTGGAGCATGGCCACCAATTTCCTCTGGATTTGGCGCAAAAAAAGCCAAGAAGAGGGGCGATCGCCCTAGATTTATGGAGAATTTCTAAAATTCTGTCAAAAATAAGCCCGAAAACGGGGTACTCGTTCTATAAGTTAATTAAAGAATGCACTGTAAGGAGTTGTCATCTTGAAAAAAGTAGAAGCCATTATTCGCCCCTTCAAATTGGATCAAGTGAAGATTGCCCTGGTCGAGGCCGGGATTGTGGGGATGACAGTCTCCGAAGTCCGAGGCTTTGGTCGTCAAAAAGGGCAAACCGAGCGATATCGTGGTTCGGAATACACCGTGGAGTTTCTCCAAAAGCTGAAAGTGGAAGTCGTTGTCGAAGATAAACAAGTGGATAAGGTGGTTGAAGAAATCATCGCCGCTGCCAAAACCGGCGAAATCGGTGACGGTAAAATCTTCGTGACCCCCGTTGAGCAAACGATTCGGATCCGGACGGGCGAAAAAAATCTCGAAGCCGTTTAACTTAGAATCCCCCCCTTTTCAAGGGGGGGCAGGGGGGATCCTGATACCCACTGAGGCTCACGATCCCCCCGGCTACGCCGACCCCCTAAGTCCCTTCGGGGATGCGCCTTCGGCGTAGAACAAGGGGGTTAATCCGGAACCCCCCTTTTGAAGGGGGCAGGGGGGATCCTGATACCCATTGAGGCTCACGATCCCCCCGGCTACGCCGACCCCCTAAGCCCCTTCGGGGATGCGCCTTCGGCGTAGAACAAGGGGGTTAATCCGGAACCCCCCTTTTTAAGGGGGCAGGGGGGATCCTACTTCAGCGTTTGCACCCGCTTTAAATTGCTGGCCCGACACCAATCCACATCCGGCCCCACCAAAAACGTGACATAATCGATCCCATAGGCCTGCCAATAGGTCTTCACCTCACCGATTAACCCTTCTTCCTGATCATCTAACCGCTGCACCGTTGCCCCTGGGGGGAATTTCTGAGCAACGGGCGAATGCTGCCACTCCTGCAAGAGTTTTAACCGCTCCATCTGCGGCTCATTCAACAACTTCCACGCTTCCACCTTCCAATGACTGTATTGCTGGGTCAGTCCCTCCACTTCCCGCCAAGTTTCCGCCTCTGCGAGTAATTCCGCCAAAGCTTGGGGGCTTTCAAGTTCAAAATCCGGAATCGGTAAGGCAGTCATGGCAGAGAAACCAACGCTATAGATAGTGTTTCCAGCTTTTTTTGCTGGAAATCCACTCTAAATATAGCGGGTTTTGGGGACAGCGACGGAGAATTTTTGAGCGTGAGATGAAATTCGGTTGTGAAATGGAGCGGCTTGGGGGCGAACGGTGTGAGTGCGTTGGCGTAAGCCTGCCGGAGGCACAAATATTTTTCGCCCCTACTCCAAATTTTAGAGCCAGCCTTTTTTGGCCTTGGCGATTTTGGGGGGATGCACCGGCTCCACATCGTAGAACGTCCCTAACCCTTCATATTCGGCGAGATAGTCGCTTTCATAGAGGGTGCGATCGCGCCCATGGGGTCGGGAAATCGTGATCTGGTTGGGTCGGGTCGCGCCGGTTTCATCGACGAGGAAATGATCTGCCAATTGTTTCGACTGTTCCCCGTTGCTCAATTCCAGGGCGAGATCCTTTAATACCGTTAGGTAGGTTTGACCATTGAGGGGTTCACGGGGTCGGCGTTCCGTTTCAATGGCAATTTGCCCCTGGGGACTGCCCAAGAAGCCGCCAATGGCGTGCTCAACCCCGTAGGCGGTGTGTTCCCCCGCGAGTAATCCCAAGGAAATCAGCAAGCTTTCCCGCCGCTGCCCCTCCATGCGATCGAAATAATGGCTGTGGTGGCAGAGATCGGCAAATTCCTGTAACACCTGGCGGGCGTGGTGTTCGACCCGAACGCGCCCTTCCTCGCTCATTTCCTCTGCTTGGGGATCCAGCTTACACAGCGCATCCACAAAGGGCTGATTCCACCCCTCGATCCGTTTCGCCAGTTCCTTCTTCTTCAGTCCCCAAAAATAGGAAATCAGATGGCTAACAATAATCACCTGGAAGGGGTAGAGGACAATGCTATCGGCGGGGTACGTGAAGATATAATCTGGGGCATAGTCGGGGATGCTGGCGAGGCGATCGCGATCGCGCTCATGGGCGATGAAGAAGGAAGTGGCCACGCGGGGGCCAATTTCCGCCGCTGATTTAATCGCCCGGGCATTGAAAAAGGGCCAAGATGGGGGGGGCGCATTGTGGCCCAGGATAGATCCCAACGTGTGGCGGGTGCGCCGCTTCATGTGGGCATATTTGCCATGTTGGAACTGAAAGAAATGCCAACCGGCAAACATTTCTTGAATCATTTCCGCCGCCTTATGGGCCTGCTCCTCCGGTACGCCATCGAGATAGCCGGTATAGACGAAATCAAAATTTCCCCCCACCAACTCATCACACATCCGCTCAATTTCCGCAATCAGGGGGCGATCGCTCACCAACTGCTTCACCACCGCTGGCAGTGCTGCCAACTCCCCATAAATTTTCTGGGCGTAGGCTGTGGAAATATCCCCCCGCACCTCCCCTAAATAGGTATGCAAGGCCAATTGCCATTGCAATGATGCCATGGCCGCAAATGTGGAGCCGACGCATTCCTCCTCCGGTAGGTTGGTAATCCCCGCCCCCGCTGCCGGTTGAATCACCGCATCGAGGCCCCGGCCAATATTCCCCAAAGCACTGGCCTCAATATTCGTCACCACATAGATCCAGGGGGTTTTGGTGGCGATGAATTCCTGTAAATGGGGGGGGAGGTCGCTGCGTTGGGTATCGGGTTGGACGAGGCGTTTCAGTTCATCTAAACGGGATTGAGCGACAATTACTTCCGCTAAATTGGGGTCACGGCGGGCAATTTCTGCCTCAATGCGGGCGATCGCCGCCGGTAAACTGGCTAACTCATGGGTGAGTTTAATGGTGTCGGAGGTTCCGCCAGAATTGGAATTAGCGAGAAACAGGGTATCGCGGCCCACAGAAGTAGGAATTGTATCCGACCCGGTAAACCCATCGAGATTCACCACTGGCAGCGTATTTAACCCCAATTTTCGGGATAAATTCCCGGCAATCATATTGATTAAAAACGAAGTCCCCGCCGCCCCCGTGAGGATCTGTTGTAGATCCTGAATCCGTTGGTTGCGAATCGCTTCATTGTCTGTCCCCATGATCAGGCCAATGCCATCGGCCCCGGTGCGGAGCTTCACCTCGCCATCGGGGCCAAGGGTAAACAGTTTTTCGGTATTTTTCTGCAAGGCTAAGGGCTGAATGACGATGATTTCTTCGCCATACTTGTTGTAGGGGCAGGGGATGGGATGATCATTTAAATCCCGATATTGGATGTTAAACACCTTGAGGGGGGCGAGGCGTTCTTGACGAATATCGGCATGGATATAGCGATCGGCTTGCTTTTGTTTTTCGACGCTGATCAGAGGAATTTCCTGGCCCCGATAGATATTAAACAGCCGCACCCGACCGTCAGCAGTGACTTCGACAATTTCCCCCGGTAACACATCGTAAATGGGGGCTACGCCTTCGGTGATGTAGGCGGTGGCGCGGATATCTCGCAAAAACGTGATTTCTTGAATGGTTTTTTCCGCCACTTCCGTGCGTCCTTCGGCGATCGCCTCCCCATTGAGCAGCACCATCTGCTCTTTCAAGGCGTTTTCCTCCGAAGCCGACAGGAAAGCCACCCGGTTATAGTTGCGCAGATCATAGGGTTTGGGGAGGTAGAAAATTAATTCCCCCCCTTCTTCACCGCCCCGCTCCGTACCGCCCCGCAGCATTGTATAGGTTCCCCCCCCCAACAGGCCATAACTGGGCTGTCCCAAGGGGGTAAAGGATTGGAACGTGAATTTATTTTTGGGATCGGAATATTCAAAGATGCGGGCCACAAGGGCGGCGGCAATGGTGACTTGTTCAGCCCCCGCCGCAGCCATAATCGCCGCAAGTTCCAACAGTTGGGCAATTTTCTCACTGGCGGACCATTGGGCATCATCCCGTAAAAACCCCTGTTGGGTAAATTCCGCGAGGATGCGCCCCCCCTGGCCAAAGGCGATCGCCTTCCCACTCAATTTCACCTCTACCCATGCCTGGGCCAATTCTCGCCCCAAATCATAGCCCCCCACCTTGCCATCACTATCCACCTCCCGGCGGTAGGCTGTGGGATCATCCCCCAAATAATCGGGGTCAATATAGGCGAGACGGTGGAGAGCGCCGGCTAATTGATTAGCCCGTAGATGTTCATAGAGAAAGCGTTTCAGGGCCGGCTCCACACAGGAATCAGAGTTAGAGGCAAATTTAAAGCCCTCATAACCCAAGAACCGTTTATAGCGGGCTGCGTCGTTAATATCGCCGTTGTGGGTATCGGAGAAAATCGAGGGGCCAAGATCATTTTCCGGTTCCGCACAAAACAGTTCCCCCTGGGGGCTGAGTTGATAGATTCGCAGGTGCGATCGCCCCAGATTTTCCTGATGGGGATGGGCGTTGCTTTCCGAATACATATCCCCTTGGGAGGCTTGGCGCACATGGGTTTCCCAGTTGGTGAGGAATTCGCCCCGCTCTAGCTGGATGCGATCAAGGAGCATATCCCAGGTTTTGAGCAGATCCCCCCCATCGCGGGAAACTTTCACCTGAGTTTGCGCCGCCGCTTTAATTTTTCCCGCCAGTTCAATCATTTCCCCATGGGAGAGGGAACCCCGTTCGCTGTCTTCGAGGTCGTTGAGGATCTGGGCCAGGGGAATTGTGCCGATCGCCATCCCAGCGGCATCATAACCGGCTTTGGTGCTGCGTTTCGAGCAGTCTTCAGCGAGGGCTGTGGCGTAATGGGTGCGATCGTGGAGGTCTGCTTGGATGACATCCTTGGGGCGGAGGGTATAGGTTCCCGTAGCGGGATCTTTGGTGAAAAAGAGGTATTCAATCTTAACGGGACTCAAGCAGACGTTAAAGTTACGGCACATGGCTCTTCAAAAGGGATGGGGATGCGCGGATCTTTCCCATTCTAAAGGGTGCTTGGGGCGATGCGCGATCGCTCACCCATCGCTCCCCTGTTGCACCACCTTAGGGGCAATCCCTAGGGGATGACACGATAAAAACTCGGGAGCTTGGTAGCCCCGTCTCTTTAGAGCGGGGCGGAAAAGCGACTCGGCGGCTTTAGCCGCAATGACTATGATAGAATGGCATCACCTTCTCTATGACCCAAATGAAAGGGG
>NZ_JAYGHW010000009.1:0-74600 GCF_034932185.1 Spirulina sp. CCNP1310
CCGGAACTTTTGCGCGAGACGTAAGCAACGCTTCAGGAGAATCGACCTCTACTTTGGCTGGAGTCATCCTGTCTGAGCAAGTTGGCTCGTTGAGTGAAGAATCCCCGTCGCTTTAGCGCGGGGAGTGCCAAGGTACGCCAAGCCCGCACCCTTGGCTTAAGCTGGGCCGGGAGCCAGCAATCATGGTGCGGATAGAGGGGGAGCCGGGGGGCTAATTGCCATCCGGCGCGGTTGAGGTGGTTGGCTAAGGTTCTTAGGGTGGGGTGGGGATAGTTGGGGTTCACCTCATCCCTGGGGACAATCCCCCCCAAATCCCGCGCTCCCAATTCTAAACAGGTGAGGAGGGTGGTGGGGTCTTGGATCAGGTTGGGGGGGATTTGGATCGTGATCTCAGCCGGGAGAATGGCTCGGGCAAGGCGTACCGCTGTGGTCATTTGGGCCGGTGTGCGGCGAGAACCGTGATAGGTTTCCGTTGTGCCGGGGTTGTAGGGTTGGAGGATTACCTCTTGGATGTGGCCCCATTGGCCATGGAGGGCGGCGATCGCCTCTAAACTTTTCTCCCAATCCTGCTCCGTTTCCCCAATCCCCAGCAATAACCCGGTGGTAAAAGGAATTTTTAACTCCCCCGCCCAGGCCAGTTGCTCAAGGCGCAGGCTGGGATCTTTACTGGGGGCATGGCGGTGAATCGGGAGGGGGGTGATCTGCTCCAGCATTAAACCCAGGGAGACATTCACCGCCTTTAACCGTTGCATTTCGGCAAAGCTGAGAATCCCAGCATTGGTATGGGGAAAAAAACCCAGCTCGATGGCCAATTTGCATAACTGCTCAATTCGGGTAATCCAGGCTTCCCGCCGGGGACTATCGGGGTGAACTTCACCGCTGAGAATCAAAATTTCACTCACCCCCTGACCCCTTAAGTTCGCCAATTTTTGCCGGGCTGTGGCCAGATCTAGCCATTGATCTGTGCCGGGATCGCGGCGGAAGTTGCAGTAATCGCAGTGATTAAAGCATTCGTAAGTGGGGACGAGGGTATAGGCCGGACTAAAGGTGATCGTTTGGGCCATGGGGCAGGGATAATAGTAAAAGTGCTAGGGCGTAGTCTCAATGGTGTTGCAATTCCCTTAGATGCTGGTCTAGATCTTGATGGGCAAAACCCTTTACTTGTGCGGGTTGCCGTTGTATCACTCAATCTAGAATTGCCATCATGACATACATTCTTGCTGTTTTTTGCTCCTCACAGAATGATTTTTATGATCACCTCCTCAGAGTCCTTTGCCTCACCGACTTTAACGATTATCGATCTTGATACTACTGCGGTTCGCCACATTACCCCCCCTGGGGAAGATGTGATCGCCGGGTTAACCCAAACCCAGAAAACCTTACCCCCCCGCTATTTCTACGATGCTACTGGCTCCCAACTGTTTGAACAGATTTGCACGTTGCCGGAATATTACCTCACCCGCACCGAGGCGGCGATTCTAGCAGAGTTTGCGGGCGAAATTGCCGCCGTAACGGGCCGCTGTGAGTTGGTGGAGTTGGGCAGTGGGAGTTCAACGAAAACCCGCTATTTGTTAGATGCCTATCATGATTTGGGGGGAACCCTCGATTATGTGGCCATTGATGTGAGTCGGGAAATTCTCATTGAGAGTGCTGAGACGCTCTTGGGGGATTATCCCCATTTGCGGGTGCAGGGTTTGGTGGGAACCTATGAACAGGCTTTGACCCATTTGCCGGTTTCCCCCGATGCACCCCGGTTGGTGATTTTTCTGGGGAGTACATTGGGAAATTTAACCCCTGGGGCCTGCGATCGCTTTTTTGCCCAATTGGAAACCGCCCTCAACTTGGGAGACTATCTGCTGTTGGGGGTGGATTTACAAAAAGATCAGGATATTTTAGAGGCCGCCTATAACGATGCCCAAGGCGTGACGGCAGCCTTTAACCGCAATATCCTCGCCCATCTCAATTGGCGGTTTGGGGGGGATTTCAACCTTGAACAGTTTCAGCACCGGGCGGTTTATAACCAGGATGCGGGGCAAATTGAGGCTTATTTGGATAGTGGGCGATCGCAAACTGTCCACTTGGCAGAACTGAATCTCACCGTCGAATTCGCTGCCGGGGAAAGCCTCCACACGGAAATCTCCCGCAAGTTCCACCTGCCCACATTGCAGGCAGAACTCCAAAACCATCACCTCACAACCCGCCAAGTTTGGACGGATCCCCAGTCTTGGTTCGCAATGGTGCTGGCCCAACGGCAATTTTAGGAAAGAGGCAAAAAATTGAGGCAAGGGTGAAAGATTTTTCGCCCCTACGGCCAGGCGGATACCCAATCAACAAAAAAAATCCTCCCCATGGGGGAGGATCACGGTTTAACTGGCGAGATATTCCTGAACAGCTACCCGTCGTTGACGGAGTTTTTTCAGGGATTCCCGCTCTAACTGCCGCACCCGCTCCCGGCTGATCCCCAACCGATTGCCGATTTTAGCCAGCGTTAGGGGTTGGCCATCAGTGAGGCCATAGCGGAGCGTGAGGACTTCCCGCTGTTGGGGGGTTAATTCCGCCATCAGTTTGGCCAAATCCCCTTGGAGGGAGGCTTGGGTGGCGTAGTCCTCCGGCGAGAGGCCGTCATCTTCGAGGAGTTCCCCCAGTTCGGTATCTTGGTTGTCCCCCACCCGCAGATCTAACGACAGGGGGTGACGGGCTTTTTCGAGATACTCCCGGACTTGTTTGGGGGTGAGGTCGAGTTCTTTCCCCAATTCGGTCATCGTGGCGGCCCGGCCCAGTTTTTGGGAGAGTTGCCGCTGGGCTTTTTTGATTTTGTTGAGTTTTTCGGTGATGTGGATGGGCAGGCGGATCGTGCGGCTTTTTTCGGCGATCGCCCGCGTAATCGCTTGGCGGATCCACCAGTAGGCATAGGTGGAAAAGCGATAGCCCTTGGTGGGGTCGAATTTTTCCACGCCCCGCTGCATGCCAATCGTGCCTTCTTGGATCAGGTCTAACAGATCCAGATTGCGCTTGATATATTTTTTGGCCACAGACACCACCAGACGCAGGTTGGCTTCCACCATCTTACGTTTGGCGGCTTCCCCAGAATCAAGAGTGCGTTGTAGTTCAAGGGGGCTGAGGTTGGCCATTTGGGCCCAAGCGGCGAGGGACAGGGGTTCCTCGGTTTGGGCTTCGTAATCGGCCTTGATTTTTTCTAAGGCGATCGCCTTTTGCACCCGTTTGGCTAGGAGAATCTCTTCCTCATGGGTCAACAGGGGAACGCGACCGATTTCACGGAGGTAGGTACGGACAGGATCGGTGGGGGTGTGGGCGGTTTTCATCAGTTGAGCCGGTAGGGTGTTCAACAACAAACAGGAGACTGTCTTCAAAGTTGAAGACAACTCACGAGCAAAATCGCAAGGGCTGTGATTAATCGGAGATGAGGAGACAGAGGTTGGGTAAAGACATGAGCAAGTCAGCACCGAGAGCTTGACCACTTTCAATGCAATTGTGGATAGGGGGACTAAAAATACAAACAGGTCAAATGAGGCTTACTGTTATTAAAAGAGCAAGGACACAGAGGTTGATTCAGTGGGGACTGCTTCAAACTCTGTCCATGTTAAGCATTGTAACATTTATGATAAAGCACGTCTAGGGGGAAGATTAACCTCTTATTAATGTATTACATCATATTACCAAAAGTAATACGCCATCGTCAAGGAAAATCCGCCGCTCACCCATGGCTTAGGGAGCAGGGCCCGCCACCCCAGAGCCGGATTGAGATTGGCGTTGGAACACCTCAATGCTCACGCCATTCCCCTGGGCATCTCCTGTGAAAAATGACCGTGAGTTCCCGTTGACTGTGGCGGACTTCAGCCCAAAAAACGGCGCAAAACGTGATCAACATCAAGAGGGGTACGGCTAAAAACCCCACCGAGATCAGCGGTGCTTGCCCCCCCCAGAGGGCGATTGGGATGGCGGAGCCATACCACGCCGTCAACCAGAGGCTCAAAAAAACCAACACCACCGGATGCAGGGTAAATGTGATTTTGATCTCGGTTCCCCCTGGGATTGACTCCCATCTGCCGCGAATCTGGGGCAGAAAGGAGTTGCGATAGTGGATGATGCGGCACAGGGCAAAGTTTTGGGCGCGGATCGTACCTGCGTAGGGTTGATGGTGGCGTTGGCGGCCGGGCCGCCAGATCTTAGGCGGCTCTACCTTGGCCTCTAGTCTTGCTCGCACCGTTGCCAGCGGTTCGGGAATCTGCAAGACCCAAGTTTCATAGGGGAGCAGTTTGAGCCGGGCCAAACTGCGGCGGATTGGGATCGCCATTTTTCCTTAGCCTCACTTGCCTAACAGGCGATCGCGCAGGGTTTTGATCTGATCCCGGTATTGGGCAGCGGCTTCAAACTCCAAATTTTTCGCCGCCGTTTGCATTTGGCTCTCTAACTGCTGAATCAACTCCGGTAACTGATCTAAACTCACCTCCTCTTGAACCTTGTAGGGTTGACCCAATTCCTGAGCCGTGAGCCTGCGGGAAATATCGAGGAAATTTAAGATGCTATTACTTTGGGTTTTCTTGGCAATGGGTTGGGGGGTGATGCCTTGGGCTTTGTTATGGGCAATTTGGAGGGCGCGGCGGCGTTCGGTTTCGGCGATCGCCCCCTCCATACTGTCGGTAATCCGGTCAGCGTAGAGAATCGCCTGGCCCCGCACATGGCGAGCCGCCCGGCCAATGGTTTGGATCAGCGATCGCTTCGTCCGCAGAAACCCCTCCTTATCCGCATCCATAATCGCCACAAGGGAGACCTCTGGCAGATCCAACCCCTCCCGCAACAGGTTGACCCCAATCAGCACATCAAACTCACCATCGCGCAACCCCTGTAAAATTTCAATCCGTTCAATGGATTGGATTTCTGAATGGAGATAGCGCACCCGCACCTCCCGTTCTTGAAAATAGGCGGTTAAATCCTCCGCCATCCGTTTGGTGAGCGTGGTAATTAAGACCCTTTCCTGTTGGGCGGTGCGATCGCGAATTTCCCCTAACAAATCATCCACTTGGCCCAGGGTTGGCCGCACCAATATTTGAGGATCAATCACCCCTGTCGGGCGAATAATCTGCTCAATCACCTGCCCTTGGGATTGCTCAATTTCCCAATCCCCCGGCGTAGCCGAAACAAACACACATTGATTCACCTTTTGCCAAAATTCCGCCGCTTGTAGGGGGCGATTATCAGCAGCACTGGGAAGGCGAAACCCGTGATCAATTAATACTTTTTTGCGAGATTGATCACCGTTATACATTCCCCGCAATTGGGGAATTGTCACATGGGATTCATCAATCATTAACAGCCAATCATCGGGGAAATAATCAATTAAACATTCCGGCGGCTCCCCCGGCTGGCGGCCCGCCAGATGGCGGGAATAATTTTCCACCCCATTGCAATAGCCCACGGCCTGTAAGAGTTCGAGATCGTAATGGGTGCGTTGCTGAAGGCGTTGGGCTTCGAGGTGTTTCGCCTCGGCTTCAAATTGAGCCAGTTGGGCCTTGAGTTCCGCCTCGATATCGGCACAGGCGCGGGCGATCGCCTCCCCTGGCGTGACAAAGTGGCGAGCGGGGTAAATATTCACCGCCGTTAAACTGTGTAAAACTTCCCCCGAAACCGGATCAAGATAGCGAATGCTCTCAATTTCATCGCCAAAAAATTCAATCCGAATAATCCGGTCTTCATAGGCCGGCACAATTTCCAACACATCCCCCCGCAGGCGAAAATTGCCCCGTTTTAATTCCAGATCATTGCGGCTATATTGAATCGAAACCAACGCCCGAATCAATTGCCGGGGATCAAATTCAATGCCCAATTGGAGGGGAACTGCTGCTTTCAGGTATTCCGCTGGCATCCCCAACCCATAAATACAACTAATCGAAGCCACCACAATCACATCCCGCCGTTCAAAAAGTGAGCGGGTTGCGGAATGGCGCAACATATCAATTTCATCATTAATTGAGGCGCTTTTTTCAATATAGGTATCACTGACCGGAATATAAGCCTCCGGCTGATAATAGTCGTAATAACTAATAAAATATTCCACGGCATTATGGGGAAAAAATTGCCGCAATTCATTGCACAGTTGAGCCGCGAGGGTTTTATTGTGGGCGAGGACGAGGGTAGGGCGGTTGAGGTGAGCGATGGTGTGGGCCATGGTCAGGGTTTTGCCCGTCCCCGTTGCCCCCAGGAGGGTTTGGCGGGGGTGGCCAGCCCGGAGGGATTGGGTGAGTTGGGCGATCGCCTGAGGCTGATCCCCTGTGGGTTCAAAGGGGGCGCGAAGTGCAAAGGGCATAGGGCATCAAAACAAACCACCTTTGTATTTTACCCGCTCCCCCGAGAATCCCATCCCTCTCCCCAAAACCCGTAACCAAACGCTAGAATCGGCTCAAATCTTGCCCTTCATCCCTGCCCTGATGCTCCGGATTTCCCTCACCCGCGACCAAGCCCTAGAAATCTTTGAAACCACCTTTGCCCTAGCCGGTATTTTCTTCTTTGCTAAAGGCTTTGCAGAGATGGGAGCCATCAACTCCCTAGCTCGCTATGGCATCTTTTTGATGTCCTGCATTTTGTTAGCAATGCGGTGGCAAATGGTGGTTTATACTCTCAGCGGCGATATTCCCCTGCTCTTCCTCCATGGCGTTGTCTTTTGTTCCTTTGCCTGGTCAGATTTACCCGATATTACGCAATTGGAGGTGCGAGAAATTCTCTATATGTATTCCTTTGCTCTCTATATGGCAACTCGATTTTCCCTACGGGAACAATTGATTTTCCTCTCCTGGGGGCTAGAAATTGCCGCATTGATGAGTGCTTTTTATGCCATTGCATTACCGGCAGATGGTTTACACCATGACAAATTTGCGGGGGCCTGGAAAGGGATTTATCCTCAAAAAAATGAACTCTCCACGATGATGACCATGTCCTGTGCCGCCCATTTACCCCTGATTTTTGATTCAAAATATAATCGTATTTGGGCAGCAGGCGGCTTGGCCTTTTCCCTCTTTGTCATTTTAATGACCACCTCTAAATCAGGGTTGATTATCTTCTTTGTTCTGGTGATTGCCCTATTTCTTGCCCGCACGATTCGCTGGCGTAACTTAGTCATGGTGATGATTTTTTCCACATTGATCGGCCTATCGATTCCCGGTGGTATCGTGTTTATCACCAATTGGGATCCGATCATGATCGGTTTAGGTCGGGATCCCACCCTCACCGGCCGCACGGATATCTGGGGTTATGCTTTGGGGCGCATTGCTGAACGTCCTTGGTTAGGTTATGGTCGGGGCGTTTTTTGGAGTAAACGTTCTAAATATCCGGGTGAGGCAGGCATTGCTGTGATGGGTGCGCCGCCGGTTAATTTACTTTCCGGAGCCTATGCCCCCCCCCATTCCCATAATGGCGTGGTGGATATTTTATTAGAAGTGGGTTATGTGGGTTTGGGACTGTTTCTTTTGAGTTTTTTAATTATGTTGATGCGGTTGGGAAAACGCATTTATGTCACCAATACCCCAGAGGAATTTTTCCCGGTGGTGTTTCTCACCTTTTTTCTGATGTATAACTTCACGGAAAGTCTGATGATGCGGGGTGAAAATTTGTTCTGGGTGTACTATACGGTGTTGGCCTATTCGATGCGCTTGGGGGGGCAAGAACCGATTAATGAGCCGCGACTGATTCCCCCCAAGGAACGATCGCCATTCTTAGGAGAACGGCCAAAGGCTTTGCCTAGGGGTCGGTAGCGGCGAGATAACCCCAGGTATAGGTGGCGGGGCCCATGGTTTGCATGACGGTGAATTCCGTCACCGCTGGGAAGAGAAAAACGTCGAAATAGGCTTCGGTGGTGGGCCATTGGCTCACATCAGGAAATGTCACGGGGCGCAGCCGCTCCCATTGCCAATAGTCGGGAAACCGTTGGGCATCGAGGGGGCCATAGAGGGGAATGCCGGGGGGCGGTGCTTTGCCCTGGACGCGGGCATCGAGGATGAGGGGATGTTGGGGATGATTGAGGCCTAAGCCGGTGGTGTAGGTGAGGTTGTCGGGATTGGCTCCGAGGGAGAATTGACTGGCGGCGATCGCCCCTTTGCGATAGCGCGGATCCCGCGTTAACACATGGCCCCGCACCAGGGCGATCGCCTTCGGACTGCCAAAACTCGCCCCCCAACCAATGGGTTGATAGGGGTCGTCCTTTGTCCAACCAAAGGCGGTTTGGTCGCTTTGGGCAAGGGTGGCATTGGCTTCGCGGATCAGGGCATTGTAGGCTTGGGACTGTACCCGGAGATCCGCCTGGCTTTGGGGTAAACGGGCATAGACAAAGGCGGCATCCCGTTGGTGGTGTTTGGCCCAAACCATTGTGGGTGCTGCGGGATCACTGAAAACGGTGGTTTCTAAAAAGATTTGATGCCAGGGGGGATCGCCGGTTAAACGATAGAGTTCGACGGCGGCCAAATTGCGGGCATCGCGGACTTGGTGGGGGGTATCTGCTCCTTGTAATTGGGGCCATTGGGCTTCGGCATAGTTCATCGCGGCGATCGCACTTTTTTGATAATCCTCCGCTTGGGAGGGATTGCGCTCCCGGAGGATCCAAGCCACCTGCGCCGCCCCACTGGCATAGAGATAACTCGACCAGGGATCCGGCGCATAAACATAGGTGGGGAGGGTATTTTGCCAACTGGCTTCCCCCCGTTTGGGGTGGGAGGTGGATTCAATGCCGCCGCGAACGCCGCCGTTCGGCAATTGCAGCCGTTTATAAAAACTTAAATTCCATAGGGCCTCATCGATGATGTCCGGCAAAGCATTATCGGATTCGGGAATGTTGAGGGGAATTTCGGTAATTTTGGGGCTAATCTCCACCAATTCCAACATTAACCGCGTCGCCTCTAAATGCTGAATGCGGCGATCCCAATCCCCCGCATCGAAATAGCCCCCCCAAGCCTCCGGTACAGGGGTGGTGCTGGTTTCCGCTTGTAGCGCTTCAAACACATTGCGATCGCCAATGCCCATATTCGTTTCCATCAGGGAAACTTGCGATTGATAAATGGGGGTATCCTCCGGGTGGAAGGGGCGGGGCCGCTGCCAATCGGTGAAGGGGGCCGTTAAAGCAATGCCACTACGTTGGTGATAAAAACCCCGGGCCACGGTGTAAAACACCTTTTCCCACAGATCACGGGCAATCTCAAAGGGCCAACTACAGCCCACCCCCGCCACACAGAGGCGATAGCGACCCGGGCGGCGGAAGTTGCTGAAATCAAGGCTGTAAACGTCGGTTTGGGTATAGTTGCGATCGCGGGGATCTTCAGGGTCTTGCGGCCCCTTACGGTGTTCCGCTCGGCCCGTGAACAGGGGGCGATCCGCGATAGCGTACCCATCGCGCTGATCATCCACAAGGCTAAATTGCAAATGATCACCATAGGTTAACCCGCCACCATTGCCCATCCACAGGGACAAAAACCCCTGCTTCAGGGGATCATCGGGATGAAACCCCACTTGCGACACATGGATCGCTTCGCTCCAATGGTGTTGGGGATCGTAGCGAAACGTTAGGGGATCACGCCCTAAACCTGGAAACGTTAGCCGGTAGGTTTTACCTTGGCTCAGGGGTTCGGCAAACCGCAGGTAGAGACGATGGCGCAGGGGCCATTGCCGATCTGCACGGTTTAGCTCCGCCATATCAGTGGGCTTGCTCTTGCGATAGATCGCGATGGGGATTTGAGGGGTTTCGTATTGGCGATCGTCGGGGGATTCGAGGCGATAGGATTGGATTTGATCCGCTTTGACTAAATCCAGATCTGCCCCGCTGTATTGGTCAAAGTTATAGAGTAAATCCTGATTCTGGCCAATGGGGTTGCCAATCACCTGGCCCATGCGTTGCACCCATTGGCCATCATTGCGCTCAATGAGGCGATCGCCCGGCTGGACGCGATAGGGGACTTGCTCGGCCCGCTCAATGTTGCCGGTGTTCATTTCCACCGCGATAATCTGAGGATGCACGGTATAAATTTGGGGGTAATCCTCCCGATGGAAGGCGACATGATCCCAGAGGCTCCGTCCCAACAGCAGCGCCAAACTGAAGGCCAAAATCCCCGCCAGCCAGAGATAACGGCGGCGATGGCGGGCAAAGTGGGCCATTGAGAAACCGGGCATTGTTTTGGAGAAGAGAGGATAGAGTAAAGAGAAGAGAGGATAGAGTAAAGAGAGCGAGTTTGCTCAATTCTCACTCCTATATTCTTAATTCTGATCAGGAGCAGCGGGTTCAACCCCTAAGGAAACGCGATCGCCCCCGACCCCCCGCATTTGCGTTAACCATTGAATCACGTCATCGTAGGCCACCTGAGGTTCTGCGATGAGGATCACGTTGCCCTCCGGTTGGGCCTGTAAATAGTTGGGAATGGCTTGTAAAACTTGGGCTTGGGTGAGGATTTGTCCCGCCCCCACTTCCGCCTGATCGGTATTTTGCAGGCGGACGATCAAGGGCTGAATTTCTCCCGTACTTTGCTCACCACTGGGACTATCGGGGTTGGGTAGTTCCACCTCAATGCCTTCGGGGGCCACCCCTAAGGTCATCGAGATCAGCACAAAAAACGCCAACACCGCCATCATCACATTGAGCATGGGGGTGAGGTCGATGTCGGGGATCGTGGATTCAGTGCGGGAGCGAAAGCGCATGGGGGAATGGGGAACGGGGAAGATTGGTGTAGGGGCGTTGGCGTAAGCCTGCCGGAGGCACAAAAATTTTTCGCCCTCCGGGGTGGGGTTATTGGCGTTGGATGGCTAAGGAGACGCGATCGCCCCCGATTTGACCCATGATATTGAGGAGGGCGGCGATTTTTTCATAGGGGAGCGTGCGATCGGCGTTGAGGACAATCACGCCCGTTTCATCTTCTGCAAGAAAATTCTCGATAGCCGCCAACAGTTCCGCTTCTGTCAGTACCTGGCCATCTAACACAATCTGTTCATCTGCCGTAAACCCGATCATCAACTGCCGAATATCCTCCGGGATCGCCGTCGTGCCATTTTCCCCCGGATTGCCGGGGAGGGTGACGCGATCGATCCGCTCCCCCGTGAGGCTCATGGAGGTGATGATAAAAAACGTCAGGACGGACATTAACACATCCATCATCGGCACTAAGTTCACCTGGGGAATCGTGGCAGTTGGCCGGGCCCGCTTGCGAAAAGCCATGGCGATCTCCTAACTGGAAAAAGGGTGCGGACTGGGAAGGGCGGCAGGTTCACTGGCTTGGGCCGGTTCATACCAAATTTGCCGATAGATTAACTCTAATTCACTGCCCACTTCCGAAAAATAATCCATCTGTTGGGCTTGGAGCGTCACCATAATCCGCAACACCAACAGGGCAATAATCGCGACAATCATCCCGGCGGCGGTGGTGATCAGGGCTTCCCCAATCCCGGCGGCGGCTTGGGAGGCTTCGGCGGTGCTGCCCCCGCCGCCAATGTTGAGGTTGTTAAACGTGGTAATCAAGCCCGTAACAGTTCCCAACAGGCCGAGGAGGGGGGCGATCGCCACCACCGTTTCTAAAAATTTATCCCCCTTACGCATTTGGACAAACTCCTTATCGCCCGCCGCTTCCATCGCGAGGCGAAAGGTTTCCGGGCTGGGGTGATTTAATTGCAGCGGCGCGAGCAGAAAGCGGCCAATGGGAAGATAACGAGCCAAGAGGGCAATTTCATGGGCCTTGGCCAGGTCATAGCGGGCGGCATCGAGAACATCATTAACGATGCGGTTTTCCTGGGTGACGAGGCGGAGCCAAAACCAAGCCCGATCAAAGGCGTAGGCCATCGTCAGCACCGACAACGCCAGGAGGGGGTACATCACCGGCCCCCCTTTAAGAAACAGATCGAAAAACCGCGTCATAGGGTCAGGTTCAGGGCAAATTTGAGGAGAGAGGATAGAGAAGAGAGGATAGAGGATCGAGTGGTCTCACTCCTCACTTCTCACTTCTCACTTCTCAATCAGGTTAGCGACCCCGATAACGGGGAAAACTGGGGAGATCCACAGCGGCGATGGAGGCAATTTTTTTGCCACTGGGGGGGGCGACTTTGGGGGGGGCGGGGAGGGTTTCCGGGGGGGGACTGGTTTGGGGCCGGGCCAGGGGCATTAACTTCCGGCTGGTGCGGGCGTGGAAGTCCGGCAGGATCAGGTTGGCAAATTTGCCCGGTTGGGGCGTGGGTTCTGGGGCAGCTAAGGGGGCGCTAACGGGGATCGCCTCAACCGCCGCAGTTTCCACCGTCACCCGCTCCGGCCCATCCAACAAACGACTGGCCCAAGCGGGGGGTTCTGGTAGGGTACGGCTTTGTTGGGCTGACCAAGGTTGGATCGGGGGGGGCGTTTCGACCAAGGTGGGGGCGATGGGGAAGGTTTCCTCCTCTGGGTTGGGTTCCGTTTCCCACAACACCGGGTGAGCATCCCCAGATTCCAAATAGCGGCTAAAGACGGCTTTAAACTGTTGGGTATGGGTTTGTTGGCGATCCAGATGTTGGCGTAGGGCTTGGGAATTATCCGCCGCTTCAGAAAGGAGGTTAGCCTGCTCGGTGTAGGTCTGCCGCGCTAAGGCGCATTCTTCTTCTAACCGAACAATTTGATTTTGGGCAGTTTCTAATTGCTGGGAAAGGCTTTCAATCAAGAAATGTTGCCGCTGGGCGACATGGTGGGAAGCTTCCAGTTCTTGGAAGAGCAGATTCATTTGGGCTTGGGCGTTGAGCAATTCTTCACTTTGTTGAACGGTGAAGCGCTCTCGCTTTTGGGTTAAGCGTCGCTCCGATTGCAGGGAATCTTGGGTTTTCGCTAGGGCTTGTTCGAGGTCAGCGGCCCGCTGGAGCAGTTCCCGATTCCGTTGGCGCAGTTTACGGGCGAGGGTAAACCAATCGGTTTCCTGGATGGGATGGGTTGGTTCGAGGGCGGGGCTGGTGTTGAGATCCGTTTCCCACAGGGTTTCGGTTTCTAACGCTTGGGATTGGGGGGTTTGTTCGCTCATAATTCGGGGGGAGGCGGTGGGGTTTGGGCCGGTTTGTGAGCATTGGCCCAAAATCCTGTGGGATTCATTAACAACCATAGTGCAAAATTCTGGCCTTGAGGCGATCGCCTGGGATAATTTCATCCCAATTCGGGGTTAAAGGGGGGAGACGGAAGGCAATCCCCCTCGATCAGAAAACTTAAGCTACCCTAAAACAGTGGTTTTCCTCCTGTGGTTTTGATGGTTGCTCCCCATTACCGTTTGTCTTGGCATAGTCATCTCGCTGAAATTCCTCAGCCCGATTGGGATGCCCTCGCCCTCCCCTTGGCCACCCCTTTTCTGGAATGGGAATGGCTCCACAACCTGGAAACCTCTGGGAGCGTCACCGCCCGGGCGGGCTGGCAACCCTGCCATTTGACGCTGTGGCGCGATCGCACCCTCATCGGTGCGGCCCCCCTCTATCTCAAAAGCCACAGTTATGGCGAATTTGTCTTTGATCATCAATGGGCGGATCTCTCCCATCGTTTGGGCCTAGCCTACTATCCCAAACTGGTGGGCATGACCCCGATTACCCCTGCGGTGGGCTATCGGTTCCTGATTGCCCCAGGGGAAGATGAGGCGGCGGTAACGGCTCAGATGATGCGGGAAATTGATCGGTTTTGCGATCGCAATCAACTATCCGGGGCAAATTTTCTCTTTGTCGATCCCCAATGGCGGCCCCATCTCGAAGCCTGTGGCCTCAGTGCTTGGTTGCACCATAGTTATATTTGGTCAAATCGGGAATTTCAAACCTTTGATGATTATTTAAAAATCTTCAACTCCAACCAGCGCAAAAATATTAAACGGGAACGCAAGGCTGTTCAACAGGCCAATCTCCGCATTGAAACCCTGACAGGATCAGAAATTCCCCATCACCTTTACCCCCAAATTTATCAGTTCTATAGCAGCACCTGCGATAAATTTTATTGGGGGAGTAAATACCTAACCCGCAAATTTTTTGAACAGTTATACCCCAAATATAGCGATCGCGTCGTTCTTTTCGTCGCCTACCCCGAAAATCAGATCAACCCCAAACCCGTGGGAATGTCCTTCTGTTTACGAAAGGGGCCACAATTTTATGGCCGCTATTGGGGTTGTTTTGAGGAATATGATTGCCTCCACTTTGAAACCTGCTATTACAAACCCATTGAATGGGCGATTAGCCAAGGGATTACCGACTACGATCCCGGCGCAGGGGGTCGCCACAAGCGGCGGCGAGGCTTTCCTGCCATGCCAAACTACAGCCTCCACCGCTTCTATGATCCCCGAATCAGCAAAATTCTCCACTCCTACATTGATGAAATCAACACCATGGAGCAACAGGAAATCGATGCCATTAATGCCGATTTACCCTTTAATAAACAGGAAATCAATTTCCACTTAACGGTTTAAATTGGCAAGTGCATTAACGTCGCCGCTGACTCCAAACGATCGCCCCCCCTAACCCCACAACACCCAAAATCGCCACGATCACGAGGGGGAGATTCTCACTATGGCGCAGGGCGATCGCCACCAACGCCCAAATAAATACCCCTGGAAACACCGCATCTCGGTAATAAAGGGCGATCGCCCCTCCCAATCCCGTCGCAATGGCCATCATGATGCAAGTCCAGGCCGTGGCCCCTAGCCCCAACTCCGTCCAGCCGGAACTATAAAGGGCTGTTGCCCCATTAACAATCGTCGCCACCGCAATCCAACCACAATAAAGGCTCAAGGGGCGATCCACACACCACCGTTCCCGCCCCGTTTTCGCTGGCTCTTGATGGCGTTGGCCATAGCTCCACACTAAGGCGATTAAAATCACCACCATGGCCCCCATAGATGCCCAAAACCAGCGGGAGAGGAAGAGAAAAACCCAAAGAATTTGAGCGAGGGAACTGATAATGATCCCGTAACGAACGGGGTTTAAATCGAGGCGATCGCCCATCCCTGGCAATAGTTGATAAACGCCAAATACAATTAACCCCAGATAAATCAAACCCCAAATAATAAACGCATAATTGGCCGGCGTAATCATCACCCCCGCAAAGGTAGTATTGGCAATCACGCCAATGGACTGCCCCCCCATGGGATTAATATTCGACCAAACATTGATCCCAAAAGCAGCAACAATACTGAGGAGGGTCAACAAGGGGGCGATCGTCCCGCTCTGAGCTTTGGGGGTTGATGGATTTACTTCGGGAGGATGCATCTTTATGATTTAATTGAGATTAACTATAATTACAGCAATATTGTAACAAATTTTAAGGATTGTTCACGATGCAAAAATGCCTTCAGTTAAAACAAGTTCAGTCAAAACAAAGCAAAATACAGCCCTTACCCTAATTATCAATTTCAATAACAATACTTCCTCGTTACTTGGCTCTGCCAAGTAATGCCTTCCCGGAGGCTCCGCCTCCCCCCAATAGGCGGCAGAGCCGCCCAATACCCATGCCATGGCAGAGCTATGGCACGAGATTAGATCGCCTGACGGCTCAACCTGCTCCGTAAAAACCCTGGATTCGACGCAAATCACAACCGTCCTGGGCAAACCTTGTTATGATCGGTCGAAAACCGGTTTTTACGCCCCCAGCGATTCACAGCTTATGCCATTAACGAATACTGGCAGCATCCTCGCCTCCCTCACCCAACTGACGAAGCTGAATCGCACCAGCATCCTCACCGATCGCGTCAAAGACCTCTCCATTAACGAATTCATTTGCCTGCTCGACTTCATCACCGCTGAATTTCAGCAGTTCCTGCGGGCGCTGGACATGATTAATAACGAAGCTCTAGAAAGTATGCTAGAGCAGGTTATGGATGCCTTTACCCTCAAAATTGGCCAGATCCTCCAAGCTGATCGCACCCTAATTTTTCTCGTCGATAACGAAAGCGGCCAACTGTGGGCCAAACTCAACGAAAACGATCAAACCGATTCCCGCCATCTGCGCCTGCCCTTTAATGTCGGCATTCCTGGCCATGTAGCCGCAAAAAAAATCACGCTCAATATTGCCAACATCACTGATCACCCCCTCTACAGCCCGGAAATTGACATGATTCCCGGCTATCCGATTAAAACGATCCTCTGTATGCCGATTTTGAGCAGTACGGGGCAGGTGGTGGCGGTGGTGCAGTTGATTAATAAGGCGGATGGCCAGCCCTTTAATCCAGAGGATGAACAGCGGTTTCAAGATTTTGCCGATTCCATTGGGATTATTCTCGAAACCTGCCAATCCTTTTACATGGCGGCCCGCAACCAACGGGGGGCAGCGGCATTGCTCAAGGCGACTTCGAGCTTGGGGCAGAGTTTGGATCTTGATGCGACGCTCAAATCAGTGATGGAGCAGGCCCGCCGTTTAATGAAGGCCGATCGCAGTACGTTGTTTATGCTCAGTCGAGAAACGGGGGAATTGTGGAGTAAGGTGGCGACGGCGGATAGTAGTGAGTTATTGGAAATTCGCATTCCTGCCAATCGGGGGATCGCTGGTTATGTGGCTTCTACGGGGCAAATTGTCAATATTCCCGATGCCTATCAAGATTCCCGCTTTGATCCCTCTACGGATCGCCGCACGGGGTATCGTACCCAAAGCATTCTCTGTATGCCGGTGTTTAATTCTAATGGGGAATTGATTGCGGTAACGCAGTTAATTAATAAGGAAAATGATGGCAGTTTTAGTAGTTCTGATGAGGAGTTTATGCAGGCCTTTAATATTCAGGCCGGGATTGCCTTGGAAAATGCCAAATTGTTTGAAACGGTATTAACAGAAAAGCAATATCAAAAGGATATGCTTCAAAGCCTTTCTGATGCGGTGATTTCCACTGATTTAGAGGGGCGAATTGTGACGATCAATGATGCGGCGTTGGAGTTGTTGGGATTGGAGGAATCCCAACTGTATGATGCGAAAATTCGCCGCCTTTGGGAGTATAAGATTATTGGCCGGTTTGTGTGGGATATTTTCCCCATTGAACATTTAAAGTTTCGCCTGGTGGATAGTTTGCAAAATGGCGCGAAACATTATGTGCCGGAGCAGACGTTACGGGGGGCGATCGCCCTCAGTCGTTCTTTGGGGGAATTTAATGCGGTTCTGGCGATTCCCAGCGAACTGGATCCCCATGCCTATGTACCTTGGAATGATCCCCTCTGTAGTCCGGATCAGTATTTACAAGATAGTGGCGATCGCGCCGATTTGAAACCCTTTGAACGGAGCGTTAACTTAACCGTTAATCCCCTCACCAATGCTGAAGCTGATGTGCGGGGGGGGTTGGTGATTATGGAGGATATCAGCAGCGAAAAGCGGATGAAATCGACGCTCTACCGCTACATGAACCCCAGTGTTGCTGATCAGGTGATGGCGGCGGGGGATGACAAGTTAATGGTGGGGGAACGCAAGGATGTGACGATCCTCTTTTCCGATATTCGCGGCTATACAACGATGACGGAAAATCTCGAAGCAACGGAGGTTGTCGCTCTCCTGAATAGTTATTTTGAAACGATGGTGGAATCTGTGTTTAATCACAGTGGCACGCTGGATAAATTCATTGGCGATGCGCTGATGGCGGTGTTTGGTGCGCCGTTACATCTCGATGATCATGCCTTGCTGGCGGTGGAATCGGCCCTTGATATGCGCCATCGGTTGGCGGAGTTTAATCAATCCCGCTTGTTTAGTCATCAACCCCAAATCCGCTTTGGCATTGGCATTAGTTCTGGGGAAGTGGTGGCGGGAAATATTGGTTCCCAGCGACGGATGGACTATACGGTGATTGGCGATGGAGTGAATTTGAGTTCACGTCTGGAAAGTTTAACAAAAGAATATGGTTGCGATATTTTGATCAGCGAGTCCACCTATCGAGCCTGTCGGGGAGAGGAGCGGTTGTTGGTGCGGGAGTTGGATTTAACGCGGGTGAAGGGGAAAAGTAAGGCGGTGAAAATCTATGAGTTAATTGATCGCCGCCCCGATCGCCTCGATCCAGTGTTGTTGGATTTTTTGGAACTGTACCATCAGGGGCGGGAGGCTTATTTAGAGCGGAATTTTCGGGGGGCGATCGCCCATTTCGAGCAGGCGGCCCAACTCCGACCCCGCGACACGCCGATCACGATCCACCTTCACCGCTGCGCCCGCTATCTGGAAAGCCCACCCCCGGAGGAATGGGACGGCATCCATACAATGCTGACGAAGTAGGGGCGTTGGCGTAAGCCTGCCGGAGGCACAAAAATTTTGCGCCCCCACGCCGATCAATTGGACAAGGGAATTAACGCCAAATTTCCCCCAAGGGTAACGTAAAACCGGGAAGCACAACCTCCCCCGATAGGGTTTGGGGGGTAATCTGCACTTCCACCCCCTGCCCCCGACGGTAAATTTCCACCTGCTGATGTTGGGGGTCAATGAGCCAACCCAGTTGTGTGCCGTTGTTGAGGTATTCCTGCAATTTGGCTTGCAATGTGGGGAGGCGATCGCTCGCTGATCGCAGTTCAATCACAAAATCCGGGCAGAGGGGAATAAATCCCTGGCGCTGGGCAGCGGTGAGGCGATCCCAACGATCCGGGGCCAACCAAGCCACATCGGGGGAGCGATGAGCGCCATTGGGCAAGATAAAGCCAGTGGAGGAATCAAAGGCGACCCCAGAACCCCCCTCTTCCATTAACCACTTCACCAAGTAGTAACCGATCTTTAAATTACGGCGGCCGGTCTCGCCGCCGGTGGGGGGGGTCATGATTAATGCTCCGTTGGCATTGCGCTCTAGGTGTAGATCTCGATTGGCCTGGGCCAGGTCAGCAAATTGGCTCGCCGTCACCTGGAGCGTAACGGTGGGGGGAATGGTGAGGGAAAAGCGGGAGGATGGCATTGCAGTTAGGGGCAATCTCTTTCCATCCTAACGGCTCTGAGGGTGGGCGGAATCGGGTTAAAATGAAAGTTCCAATAAAGTTTTGTAAAGTGGACAAAAGCCTTGAACGCCGTCGTACTCGACCACGTTTATAAACATTACAACAACGTCCCCGTTGTCGATGACCTCTCCTTTGCCATTGCACCGGGGGAAATGTTCGGCCTGCTTGGCCCCAACGGAGCGGGGAAATCGACGACAATCCGAATGTTGATCACCCTCACCCGGCCCACCGGAGGATTGATCCAAGTAGCAGGCTGTGATGTCACTCAAAATCCGGCTCAGGTGAAACGCTCCATCGGCGTTGTCTTGCAGCAGGTGAGCGTTGATTTAGATTTGAGCGTTTGGGAAAACCTCGAATTCCATGGCCGGATGCACCACATTCCCGCCCCGGAACGGAAACGCCGGATTACCAAATGGTTGGATTATGTGGAGTTGGGCGATCGCCGCACCGATTTAGCGAAAACCCTCTCCGGGGGGATGAAGCGGCGGCTGCAAATTGCCCGCGCCCTGATGCATGAGCCGGAAATCCTCTTTCTCGATGAACCTACCGTGGGCCTCGATCCCCAAAACCGTCGCCGCCTCTGGGAAATTATCCGCGACCTCAACCGCCAAGGGATGACGATGTTGCTCACCACCCACTATATGGATGAGGTGGAATTTTTGTGCGATCGCATTGGCATCATGGATAAGGGCAAGCTGATTGAACTGGGGACTTTGCCAGAATTTAAGGCGAAATATGGCTCCGGGTTGGTGATTCGCCAAGTGGACGATCGCATCGAGTCGAAATTTTTCCCCACGGTACAGGCCGCCAATGAATACCTCGACACCGTTGCCGATAAAACGGGGATGATGTGCCGCGCCTCAAATTTAGAGGATATTTTTGTCAAACTGACAGGTCATCAGTTAGATTAATGGATCCCTCTTCGTTTGAGGGGTTTCGTTCTTGGTGCTAGCAATGAGTGATCCATCTCCCCGTTTGGCGACCCGTATTGAAGCGATCCTCTACCTCAAGGGGCAACCGATGGCCGTGGGGGCGATCGCCCAATGCGCCACTTGTTCAAATGCCGCCGCCCAAGAAGCCCTCCTCGAACTGATGGACGACTATGCCCACCGGGATAGTGCCTTAGAAGTGGTGGAAACCCCCGCCGGGTATAGTCTCCAACTGCGCCCCACTTTTCAAAATTTACTGCAAAATTTGGTTCCGGCGGAGTTAGGGATTGGCGCATTACGCACCCTCGCCGTCATTGCCCTCAAATCCCCCATTATCCAAACCGATTTAATCGATCTACGGGGCAGTAGTGCCTATCAGCAGGTGCAGGAATTAGTAGAATTGGGCTTTATCCGCAAGCGTCGCCAACCAGAGGGGCGATCGTATTTATTGGAAGTCACGGATAAATTTCATCAATATTTTGAAGTGGATGAGTTATCGCAAATCATGGCCCAGATGAGATCGAGTTCTCCCACGGGCAATCCTTAATTTTTGCGGCCCTCAACTTGAGCATGAGAGCCGCAGTTCAGAGCCTAGGGAATCAAAATTTCCCCTGCACTGGGCCGATAGTCTGCCCCCTGTTTGTTGACACAGAAGCCCATATCAACGACTTGATTCGGTTGAACCCGTTGCGCCCAACTGGCGGGCGTGACGGTATATTCCGAACCCTGACGGCGAAAATCACCATTCCAACTGTTTTGAACTTGGGCTTGGTTCATCCGGAAGCGTAGCCGCCAAGGGGGACTGGTTTGATTGCTACGATTGGCGATCGCAAACCGATAACAAAACCCCGTCTCCCAATCAGAATCCATCGTACCCTGCACCACCAGACCGCCGGTATTCCCCCCTGAGGTAGAACTGGGTTGAGGTGTGGGACTGGGTTGAGGTGTGGGACTGGGTTGAGGTGTGGGACTGGGTTGAGGTGTGGGACTGGGTTGGGGTGTAGGACTCGGTTGGGGCGTGGTGGGATTCTTCCCTAACAACGTGCTGAGGAGAGCCTGCTTATCCTGATGGATCTGTTGCCAATCGTCTTGGAGAATTCCCCCCGTATCGCCACTGTTGGGGTTCCAACTCCAATAGGTAAAGTGAAGATCCTTTTCCTCAATAAAGCGAACAAGCGCCCGTTGCCAAATCCCTTCCTTGGATTGATTATCCACTTGGCGACCGCCAAATTCCCCAATTAAAATCGGGGCGATCTGTTCATCGGCAATGTATTGAAAGCCAATTTGCCAGCGATCGCGCAAATTTGCCGGAAAACTCGGTTCATGGAACCAGGCCTGATCAGAAACACCCATGCCATATTCATGGGGAGAGTAAACCAGTTTACGGGGTACATTGAGGCGCACCGGAAAACGGCGCACCCCCTCTAAATTGCCCCCCCACCAATGGTTAGCCAATTGCTGGCCGGGGACATTTTTCTCGACCCCCTCAACAACAATCAACCAATCCGGATTCACGGCCTGAATCGCATTGCCGCAACGCTCTGCCGCCAATCGCCAATCCGTGGTGCGATCGCCCGTCCCCCAACTGGCAGGGCCATGGGGTTCATTTTTCAAATCCGCGCCAATCACATTTTTTTGCTGACGATAGCGACGGGCCAACATCGTCCAAGTATCAATCCAATCTTGCTCACTATAGCCATCCCCATACCAAAGTTCGGGAATGCGGTACTGATTGAGGCGGTGGCTATCCAGGAGAATAAACAGCCCTTGCCGTTCCGCCTCCTGCACGACCAAATCCATCACTTGCAGGGGAGTTTTGCCCTGAAGTTCCCGGTTACTGCCAATATTAAAATCCACACCGCTGATGCTGTTGGCCCGCAACCCTTCGACGGAAAAGGGGAACCGGATAATGTTGTATCCCAGATCTTTGATCTGCTTAAGCATACTTTGGTAATCGCGCACCCAAAGGCCGTGAGGGCTGCGAGTATCAGTTTCCATGCCAAACCAGTTCACCCCCCGCAGTAGGATCGGGCGACCTTGGGCATCGAGGATCTGGCTACCTTGGGTGGACAGGGGAGTAGGCGGGAGGGAGGCTGTCCAAGCAGGATAGAGGGAACTGAGGCCAAGGATCAGCCCTAGGCCACAGAGAAAACTAACCAGAATTTTCAGAGGTTTGGATCGTGAGAGTAGAGACATCGTGATTGTGAATGGGTTATCACTATTCTTGATCATTTAACCCACCAAAAAGTTCACACGGCCCAATGGTTGAGGTGAGTCTCGAAGGATTGATGAATCTGTTGGATCAGATTTCCCCAAGCCGTAGTTTTCGTTACAGCAGAATCCCGCTCTTTTCGCCACAGTGAACAGATCTCAGTGAATAGCTCTATCACCCTATGCGACCATGACCCCTTCAGACCTGCCCCAACCGGAGACCCTCGAAACACCCGTCAGCAATGAACCCATCACCCTGGAATCAGACCTGATCTATAAACTCGAAGATCGTCCCCCCCTCATTGAAACTCTCTTTGTTGCCCTGCAACACGTCCTCGCTGTATTTGTGGGCATTATTACTCCCCCCTTCATCATTTGCAACACCCTCGAACTAGAAGGCCCAGACACCACCTTTATCATCTCGATGTCTTTGCTGATTTCCGGAGTGGCCACCTTTATCCAAACGAAACGGATTGGCCCCGTCGGTTCCGGACTCCTCAGCATTCAAGGCACTAGCTTTGCTTTTCTCGGCCCCATCCTCGCCGCCGGTTTTGCCGCCATCAATAGCGGCCAAACCAAAGAGGAAGCTCTGGGGGTGATCTTTGGGCTGTGCTTTTTTGGGGCCTTTGTGGAAATCTTTTTTAGTCAATTTCTTCATCTCGCCCGCACATTCATCACCCCCCTCGTTACAGGTGTGGTTGTCACGTTGATCGGCCTCACCCTGATTAAAGTGGGCATTGTCAGTGTGGGGGGCGGTGCGCGTCTCGTCGGGACTGAAGACTTTGGCAGTGCTCAAAATTTGGGGTTAGCGGGTTTAGTGTTGCTGGTGATCTTGATTCTCAATAGTTTTAATAGCCCCTATCTACGTATGTCGGCCATTGTTGTTGGTTTGGCAGTAGGTTATATTGCTGCGATTCCCATGGGTTTTGTTAGTTTTAGCAATCTCAGCAATTTAGCCATCTTCACCGTACCGATTCCCTTCCGCTATGGCATGGGCTTTAGTTGGAGTAGCTTTATTCCCTTTATTTTTCTGTATTTAATTACCACCATTGAATCTATCGGCGATTTAACTGCGACTTCAGCCATTTCTGGTGAACCCATTCAAGGCAGCCTCTATATGCGTCGGATTAAGGGAGGTATCCTGGGCGATGGGATTAACTCATTAATTGCCGCCTGTTTTGCCACATTTCCCAACACAACTTTTAGTCAAAATAACGGTGTGATTCAATTAACCGGCGTGGGCAGTCGCTATGTGGGCTATTTTATTGCCGGTTTTTTGGTGTTGTTAGGACTATTCCCGATTGTTTCGGGGGTGGTGCAGGCAATGCCTCAGCCGGTGTTAGGCGGGGCAACGATTTTGATGTTTGCTACGGTAGCTGTAGCAGGGTTAAAAATTCTCTCATGCGTCAACTTAACGAAGCGCAACTCGATGATTTTGGCCGTTTCTTTAGGTTTAGGCTTAGGGGTGACGTTTGTGCCGGAAATTCTGGAAACTTCTCCTACGTTGGTGAAAAGCATTTTCTCTTCGGGGATTTCCACCGGGGGTTTATCGGCTTTGCTGTTAAACCTGATCATTCCTGGCCCCAGGGAATAAATCCCTAGATAAACCTAGGTCTCGTTACCTGGCTCTGCCAGGTAACGGAACCCCGGAGGCTCTGCCTCCCGAACCCAGGCGGCAGAGCCGCCATGGGAGCGCGTCATGGCAGAGCCATGACACGAGGAAAAAGAACCTAGAGTTCGCCGCGAATTTCCTGGACAATGCCATCGCGCACCACCAGTTCAACCTGGAGTTTTTTCACCAGATTATCCCCCACCGCAACGGTACAAGTGCCATCAATTTGACCTTGGGCCACTTCTTGCTCCATTTCGACCTTTTGGATTTGGTCGAGTTGTTGCAAGAGTTGGTTTTTGCGCTGTTGGAGTTCGTTCTTTTTCTGGTTGACTTGGTTTTGGATGGCTTCGATTTGTTGCAGGGCTTGGGGATTGGTCAAGGCAACACCCTGTTTTTGGACTTCAGCGATCGCCCGCTGCCCTTGCATATCAATATCCTGAATCTGCTGATCAATCTGCGTGCTTTGGGCTTGCAGTTGTTCCGTCACTTCTTCCTTCCAACGGGGAGTCACGATAACTTTCAGGACAACGGGGCGTTTAATCGTAAGTTCGGTGGCCATGACGAATTGAATTCCTCTCGGTTGCAGTATTGGTAAATCAATCAAACATCCCGTCAATGATAGCGTGATACCGTTCGGTGATCACCGGACGGCGCATCTTGAGGGTTTGGGTGAGCATTCCATTGTCAGCACTAAAGGGTTCGAGGAGCAACCGAAAAACGGCGATCTGATCATCCCGACGGTAGCCGGGGCGGTTCCGCACCCGTTCCCGCAGTTCTTGGCTAAACAGGGCTTGGATTTTCGGATCATCGAGATCACACCGAGCATCCTCCCCTAATTTCGGCAAGGTCAAATTAAGTTGTTGCCCCTCTACCCATTTCGCCAAAGCATCTAAATTGGGGACAATCAAGGCTCCTAGGGCTTTTTGATCCTGCCCCACCAGCATCATTTGATCAATGTAGGGACTTTGCACACAGACATCTTCAATGGGTTGGGGTTCGATATTTTCGCCATTGGTGAGAACAATTGTATCTTTCAGCCTGCCCGTTAACACCAGATGGCCGCCATGGGTCAGCATCCCTAAATCGCCACTGTCAAACCAGCCTTCGGCATCAATGACCTTGGCGGTGGCTTCGGGCTTTTTATAGTAACCCTGCATCACCTGCGGCCCTCGGATCAACACTAAACCCTGTTGCCGTTCTGGGAGGGTTTGGCGGGTTTCGGGGTCAACGATGCGGATTTCCGTTTCAGGCAGGGGCAGGCCCGCAGAACCCCGCAAATTGCGATCCAGACTCCGAGCCGTGGCGATGGGAGCGGTTTCCGTTAAGCCATAGCCGACGATCAGGGGTACGTTGAGGATTTCATAGAATAAATCAATGTGACGGGCCAGAGAGCCGCCACCGCTGACGAAATATTTCACACAACCGCCGGTCGCTGCCCGGACTTTGTGGTAGACGAGGCGATCGCCTAACCCATGGAAGGGTTTAAGCACCATTGCTTTAATTTTGGCCTTGGTGCGATCGCCCCCACTGGGATTCGGCTCCAACAGTTCGCAATCCGTGGCAATCCGCTTTGCTTTGATATACTTTTCCGAAAGGCCTAAAAAGAAGTGAATTAACTTCTGCTGACCGCTGGATTTTTCCCGAAAACTCTTTTGCACCCCTTCATAGATCGATTCCCATAATCGGGGAACACCTACCATAAAATGGGGTTTAAAGTTCTTTAAATCCTCTTTGAAAAAGCGAATATTGGTGTAAATTTGCGTGCAACCATTGGCAAACAGGAAATATTCCACACTGCGCTCGTAGGAATGCCAACTGGGAAGGATCGAGAGGACGCGATCGCCCGCTGCCGGTTCAATCACACTTTGGGTCGCCACCACCTGATGGAGCAAATTACCATGGGTGAGCATCACGCCCTTAGGCTGGCCGGTGGTTCCAGAGGTATAGAGCAGTGTGGCTAAATCGTTTTTCGTTAATGCAACGGGGGTGAATGGGGTATCAGCCCCTAATGCCAACAGTTGGGAAAAGTCCAGGCATTTTTCAAAACCAGGATCTTCTGGTGTTTCATCAGATAAAAGGATTACAAAGGTAATGCTGAGATCCTCGATTTCTGGCCGCAGTTTTGCCAGCGTCGCCCAATCCTGAACGATCAGCGCGACGCTATCACTATCGCTGTAAATATAGAGGAGTTCTTGGCGATCGGCTTGGGCAGAGCGCACGGCGTTGGCGGCTCCCGCCAGCATCACCCCCTGATCAGCAATCAGCCAGCGGGGGCTATTGTCGGAAAATTGGGCGATTTTATCCCCCGGCTTGAGGCCCAAGGCTTGCAACCCCGCTGCAAATTGCTCGATGGCGGCTTGCAGTTCGCGGTAAGTGTATTTACTGGGAGGCTTGCTGTGAGGATCATGGAGAGCCTCGATATTGGCGTGTTTTTCGCAGGTCATGGCCCAGACCTGCGAGAGAGATTGGGCGTTGGCGTAGTCGGATCTGTGCATAGGCTTGGCGATGGTTGCGTGTAATCTGCCGCCATCTTAACCTAGAAATTTTACCGATCTTTGCCGATGTGCCAGTGATGATGATCGCCCCCCCTTGATGGCTTTCCTCCCTGCCGGCCACCACCGCAAAAAATCCCCAGGTCGGAAAAAACCAAGGGAAGGCTAGAATTGTTAAGGACTGTTAAGGCTGCACCCCCATGTCAGAACCCCTCAATCTTTCTGATTCCCTCCCCACGCTGGACGATCTGCCTACGGCAGGCTTGCGCCAACGCCGCGATTGGATTCGGATTCGGGGGGCGCGGCAGCATAATTTAAAAAATATTGACCTGGATTTGCCCCGCGATCGCCTGATTGTCTTTACCGGCGTGTCTGGCTCCGGGAAATCTTCCCTAGCCTTTGATACGATTTTTGCCGAGGGGCAGCGGCGTTATGTGGAATCCCTCAGTGCCTATGCGCGGCAATTTTTGGGCCAGTTGGATAAACCGGATGTGGATGCCATTGAGGGGCTGAGTCCAGCCATTTCCATTGATCAAAAATCCACCTCCCACAACCCCCGCTCCACCGTCGGCACGGTGACGGAAATTTACGACTATTTGCGGCTCCTGTTTGGCCGGGCCGGTGCGCCCCATTGCCCCCATTGCGATCGCAGCATTGCCCCCCAAACCATTGATGAAATGTGTGATCAGGTCATGGCTTTACCGGATCGTACCCGTTTTCAAGTCCTCGCCCCTGTGGTGCGGGGGAAAAAGGGAACCCATAAAAAACTCCTGTCTAGTTTAGCCAGTGAGGGGTTTGTGCGGGTGCGCATTAATGGCGAAATTCGCGAATTGAGCGATGATATTGATCTAAAAAAAAACCACAGCCACCACATTGAAATTGTCGTGGATCGCCTGATCAAAAAAGAGGGGTTACAGGAGCGTCTTGTCGATTCCCTCAGCACGGCGTTGAAACAGGCGGAAGGGACGGCAATTATTGCCACGGAAGATCAGGAATTAGTGTTTTCTGAAAACTTTGCTTGCCCCGATCATGGGGCGGTGATGGATGAACTTTCGCCTCGCTTATTTTCCTTCAATTCTCCCCATGGGGCCTGTCCCCATTGCCACGGCATTGGTAGCTTACGGACGTTTTCCCCGGAATTGATTATTCCCGATCCCAGTCAACCTTTGTATAGTGCGATCGCCCCCTGGTCAGACAAAGAAAACGCCTACTATATTTCCCTCCTCCACAGCATCGGGGAAGCCCACGGTTTTGAACTACAAACCCCCTGGCATCGCCTCACACCGGAACAGCAGCACATTCTCCTGTATGGTGCAAAAGAGCCGATCACGATGCAGGCTGATCCCTATCGGGGGGCGGGTTATCAGCGCAAATTTATCGGCATTCTTGCCATGTTGGATCGGAGCTATGCTGATACCAATTCGGAAGCCTATAAACAAAAATTGGAGCAATATATTGTCTTCCAAACCTGCGAAATTTGCCAGGGTCAACGGCTCAAACCCGAAGCCCTAGCGGTACGTTTGGGGCAATACCGAATCACCGATTTAACCACCGTGCCGATCCGCATCGCCCGCGATCGCCTCAATGCCCTTGACCTCACCCCCCGCCAGGCGGCCATCGGTACGTTGGCCTTGAGGGAGATCGGCGATCGCCTCCAATTCCTCCTCGATGTGGGCCTCGACTACCTCACCCTCGACCGGGCCGCGATGACCCTATCGGGGGGGGAAGCCCAACGCATCCGCCTCGCCACCCAAATCGGATCGGGCCTAACCGGCGTGCTCTACGTCCTCGATGAACCCAGCATCGGCCTCCACCAACGGGATAACGATCGCCTCCTGGCCACATTGAAAAAACTGCGGGATTTGGGCAATACGTTAATTGTTGTTGAGCATGATGAAGACACGATCCGCGCCGCCGATCACATCGTTGATATCGGCCCCAAAGCCGGAGTCCATGGGGGGGAAATTGTCTGTGCTGGAGATTTGCAAACCCTGCTCACCAGTGCCGATTCCATCACCGGAGCCTATCTCTCCGGCCGTCAACGCATCGAAACCCCCCCAGAACGGCGCAAAGGCAACGGCCGCCGCCTCATCCTCCGAGATTGCCACCACAACAACCTCCAACATTTTGATCTGGAGATTCCCCTGGGTAAGTTGGTCGCTATTACCGGCGTATCAGGGTCGGGAAAATCAACCCTAGTGAACGAACTCCTTTACCCCGCCCTCCAGCACCATTTCACGAAAAAAACCCCATTCCCCGCCCATTTGGGGGATTTAGAAGGGTTAAACGCCGTCGATAAGGTGATCGTCATTGATCAATCCCCCATCGGCCGCACCCCCCGCTCCAACCCCGCCACCTATACCGGCATTTTCGACTCGATCCGCACCATCTTTGCCGAAACCATCGAAGCCAAGGCGCGGGGCTATAAGCCGGGGCAATTTTCCTTCAACGTCAAAGGGGGGCGGTGCGAGGCCTGTGGGGGTCAGGGGGTGAATGTGATTGAGATGAATTTTTTGCCCGATGTCTATGTGCAGTGTGATGTGTGCAAAGGGGCGCGGTATAACCGGGAAACATTGCAGGTGAAGTATAAGGGCTATTCCATTGCCGATGTGTTGGCGATGACGGTGGAGGAGGCCTTAGGGGCATTTGAGAAAATCCCCAAGGCGGCCACAAGGTTACAAACGCTGATGGATGTGGGGTTGGGTTATGTGCAGTTGGGGCAACCGGCCCCCACGTTATCGGGGGGGGAGGCGCAGCGGGTGAAGTTGGCCTCAGAGCTTTCCCGGCGGGCTACGGGGAAAACCCTCTATCTCATCGATGAACCGACGACGGGGTTATCCTTCTACGATGTTCACCATTTGCTGAATGTGTTACAGCGGTTGGTGGATAAGGGCAATTCGGTATTAGTGATTGAGCACAATTTAGATGTAATTCGTTGTGCGGATTGGTTAATTGATTTGGGGCCGGAGGGGGGCGATCGCGGTGGTCACATCATTGCCCAAGGTACGCCGGAAACCTTAGCCCAGCACGGCGATTCCTACACGGGCCAATACCTCCGCCGTATTTTGTCTTAGGGGCAGACTGTACAGGGATAAACCTTGCCGTTTGTGGTTTTGAGGGTGTCAGTTAAAGCCCTCATTTAACGAATTGCTCTGAATCCTTCATGGAACGTGACATTACCCTGTGGATAGCGATCGCCAAAGGCAAGAGCAAAAAACACCTCCTGTGGAACTCCTTCGAGAACCAGTCCGGCCACATTCTCAAATCCGAATTTCTTGTAGTATTGTGGATGTCCAACAAGACAGCAGCCTTTGCCACCTATCCCTTTCAATTGTGATAGTCCTTCCTGAATAAGAGCTGTGCCAATCCCCATACCTTGGTACATTGGCAGCACAGAAACCGGGCCGAGTCCATACCAGTTTTGGGTACCGTCTGAGATGGTGACAGGCGAAAATGCAATATGTCCTACGACACGACCATCCACTTCTGCGACCAATGACAAAGTTAAAGCTCCTGCGGAACGAAGAGCCTCGATGATGAACTGCTCCGTGTGATGACTAATCTCTAGAGACTCGAAGGCGGCAATCGTCACCTCTGTGATAAGGACGGCATCGTCCTTTGTCTCATCCCTGATCAAAATTTCTGGTGCTGTCATAGTCATCTCATTTTATGGGTAACAGTGTTGGGTAAGGGAGAGCGATCGCACCCTTGGGGTTTGGGTGATGAGGGGGGCGATTCTCCCCTGATTGGCTCATGCGGAAAACATCTCAGATCAGGTAACTTGTGATGATCAACCTGCCTTAATCTTCCAGCATAGCTAAAAACTCTTCTGGTAATACTGCGGGGATTCGAGAAGCCACAAAATCAGGTGTATTTCGAGTCACAATAATTTCTACCCCTGCGGCATTGCCTGCTTCATGGGTCACAGCGTCTTCAAAATCTGTCATCGCATTTTGCAGCGCAGCCCTAATAACCTCGTCAGTAACACTAGCAATTTGAAGATATTGTAATAACCTTGATAAAAGCTGACGTGCTGTTTCGCTACCCACTTGACGACGCAAAATATAGAAGATATTGGTCACAGCATGACCAGACACATACCCCTGTACTTGCAGTTGTGTCACTGTATTTAATGCCTGTGCAGAAGCAACAAGAAACGGTTGTCGTTGAGCTAGAACATCAAGCAAAACATCACTGTCAAATAATACCCGCCTCAACTGTACTTCTCCTCCAGGTAGTCCACATAAGACTCTGTAGATGCTTCTGCCTCTAACTGAACGATGCCAATTAAGCTTTGAGTCCAGGGATTAAGCTCCACAAAAGAATTTACAGTTGTTGTTGGAGAACTAAGTACTAATGTTTCTTCTTGGATTGAACTCAATAACGACTGTACTAAACGCCAGCGATCGCTAATCGGCAATTGCAATGCCTGATTTTGTAGCTCTTGTAGTCTCATCAGCCAACCTGCTAGAGGGAGATTTATTGATAATTATAGCGCACCCGTTGGATCTCAATTACGGCTCTGATGATTGGGCATCAGGCGGTTCAAGGGCTATAGGGTTGCTTGATGTTCAATCTTGAGATCAGACAGGCTACCTACAATGTTTCGCGTTTTTCAGCTTGGTTACGCAATCGGCGGGCGCGTTCCTGGCTGTCAGCGATATCGGGTCGAGAGTTGATTCCGCCAACACTTTCCCAGTAGGTAACGAGATCTAGTCCTGTTTTGGAGGAAAGGGCGAAAGGAGAGAACGCGAAGAATGTACTCTAACAGAGGCAATTTAAGTTGGGATGCTTCAGCGGAGAGTTCATTTTCCAGATCAGAAGGCAACTCTATGCTAATGTTCACGATTCTCTCCTTAACTCACTCCTTAACTAAGGTAATCATAATTGATTGTGATATAGTTATAAGAATTTAATACTGCTTCTTAGCTGCGCTTCTTTAACTCTAGTTTCAAAATATTTTTGGAAGTTTGAAAGTTCTGGCTTTTTGTCTGGCTCGCACCAGTAATTCGATAACCGTCCAACAATACCACAGATCCAGTCAGCACACTGAAGTGTTTGATATAGATGACTTTCAGCTTGTATCGGTGGTTCTACCAAACACATTCGCTGGTCATCACCGAACATAGCAAGAGATGCAGCTTCAACGATCTCACCGCGCATCACACTTTTCTCCTGTTGATCCAACATCAGTATAAACTGAGCATTTCTTGATTCACATTCTTGATCTATGCGCTTAATAGCTTCCTTTAAGACAGAATAATAAAGTTTTTTCGAGTCATGAAGTTCGCTAGAGCGACGTTTCTCACGTCCCACATAAAACAAGAAACCATTGCGCTTCTTAATATCATTAATTAAACGATATGTTACACGTTTCAGTTCTGGATATTTTTGAACGTTTTTTAGAGTGTAGAGTGCAGATCCCTTTTTCTCCCACTTGGCAGGATGAGTGCCGCTGCGTTCAAGCTCAAACTTAAGTAAGTGATTCTTTAGCTGAAAGAAATATGTTGAAAATGAGCGAACTTCTGAATAAGGTAAAACCAGTCCAGCTAAACCAAATACTGGATGAGTTTTGTATTTGGGGTGATCAGCAGAAATGTAGGGGCCAATATGTCCAAATTCATCCAGATAAGCCAGGTAAAGCACAAATCCTCCAAAAACACGAAAGTTCGACCATTTAGTAGGTCGAACCTCGGAATTAGAACATAGAAGGACAGGCCCTCTACGTGTCTGATCTAATTGTATCGACTATCTAGGAAAACGTCAAGCCTTGCAGTCTAGTGTTCCTGGCTATCCGCATTCATAGAACATATCCCCTGTAAAATGAGGAGCATTAGCGGGAATAGGGTTTTGTTGCATTCGCTCAACTAATAGCTTTAGAAAGTTTTGTCTGGCAGTAATATCAGTAATCCTAGGTGGAGCAACTTGGGCTGATTGCACAAAAAGCTCAACTTCAATGCCTTCAGGTAAGTTACAGGCTGACTGAAGAATAAATGTGCCATTTTGGTAAACTGCTTTTAAGGCTTGGGGCATAGGAAGACTCCACATATCAGGAAACATTACAGGTGGCGACTATAATTCTAACCCAAACTTTGATATAAAGCTTACGTGATCGGCTCTACCTGTCCATGATGGTTCGTCGATCATCTCTAACCCCTAAGCTCAGTCGCTGCCCGCCTACGCTGAGCCTAAAATACCAAAAAAGCCTGATGGTGAGTGTTCAGGCTTGAGCGCAAAATTAGCAATTTTTATGTTGGTTATTTACACACATGGTACATATTTCTTTTTCCATACAACTATTAAAAAGAGAATATGCTCCTGATAGGGAATTCAAACCGCCAGTACTCCACATTTTGCAGGATGTATCTTTTCTAGTCCAAATATGGGCCTTTTGTTTTTTGCCTTTTTTTCTAATTAAAAATTTATCATGAATGATAACTTCATCACTGAGTATATCCCAATATTCTAAATTTATTTCTCCGCGTTTTTCCACCTTAGTTAAAAACTTAACTGCCTCAGCCAAGTTAGAAAATACATGCCGATGCATATACTTTACATTGGACGAAAATAGAATGAGATGATAAACATTGCTAATTCTTGCAGTTGATAATATATCGTTTGATGATAGGTAAAATGGCATCTTTGCAACCTATTTCAATTTCTAATCTGTGACTTAATTTTTTCTACTTCTTGATTAGGCGGCGATTAGCATCCCTAAGGTTTTAGCTTCCTAAAACCTTCATGAGCAAGCTTTCCCGGGATCCTAGCACATCAATATCGAGGTGTCAAAAATTGCTAGATCTAGCATATACAAAACTTCATGATTAGCTGCTGGGACTGGGGTTCTCAGGGGTGTGGTCTGTTTTTGCTGTGGCTGCTATGATTTAGGCAGATGATTTAAGGCGTTGGAGGAGCAAGTATGAGTTTAGTTATTTCAGGCGATATTGTAAGAGCTAGTGGCTTTTCAGAAGATGAGCTTTTTTTAGAAATTGTGTTGATGCTATTCCAGCAAGACAAAATCAGCTTAGGGAAAGCGAGTGAGTTAGTCGGATTGCATCGGATGCAGTTTCAAAAACTGTTAGCAGATCGAGAAATTTTTGTTCATTATGATGTTGCTGAGTTTCAAGATGATCTCAATACTCTACAGAATGCAGACTAATCGTGATTATAGTTAGTAATACTTCACCAATTTCAAATTTAGCCAGCGTTGGACAATTAAACCTATTGCAAGAAATCTATGGAAAAATTCTGATTCCATCTGCGGTACGAGAGGAGTTATTGGATGAGCGGGCTGGGGAAACAGTGATCACAGCGGTTCAAGCAGCAACTTGGTTGGAAGTTCATTCAGTACAAAATCAACAATTGGTTGCTGAGTTAATCACTCGTATTAATATTGGTGAGGCAGAGGCAATTGCACTGGCGGTTGAAGTGGGAGCGGGTCGATTATTAATTGATGAGCGGTTGGGTAGACAAGCTGCAAAAAATGTTGGTTTAAAAATCACTGGTGTTTTGGGAATTTTGCTATTTGCAAAACGCCTCAATTTAATTAGTGCGGTTAAGCCAATCATGAACGATTTGACCACTCAAGCAAATTTTAGAATCAGCAGCCAACTTTATGCAGATGTTTTACGTGAAGCAAACGAATAATTTCATGATTTTGCTAACTCAATCAAAGCTTTGTGATATTTCTTGATGCCTCGTCGAGCCGCTGCGATTTTCTTCACAAAATCAGGGTTGTTGCTTGGAATTTTAACATTTAGAAGCATAACCACCTCCCTTAAGTGAATCGCTATTGTGATCCTGATTATCTCCAATGTTACTACAAATTTTGTAACGCACAACCCTTGGTGATGACCTAGGATTAGGCCAGGGGGGAGCGATAGGTACGCTATCGCGGATCGCCCCCCCTTTTTTCAAACTTAAGTAATCACCGTGGGGCGATCGCGCCCTGTGAATTCCTTAATTTTCGCCACCTGATCCGCCAAGGCAATTAAATCCCCTAACGCCACTTGGGTATCCTCGCCATGTTTAGCGGGGTCGGGTTCGTAACTTTCTAGATAAACCCGCAACGTTGCCCCCTTGGTTCCTGTTCCTGAAAGACGGAACACAATGCGAGAGCCGTCGGTAAACCCGATGCGAACCCCTTGATTTTTGCTCACACTGCCATCTACCGGATCGGTGTAGCTGAAATTATCCGCATAATCCACCGTATAGCCTCCCAATGTTTGACCCGGTAACGTTGCCAATTGCACCTGCAATTGCGCCATCAATTCGTTAGCGGGTTCCGAGGGAACTTCTTCATAATCATGGCGAGAATAGAAATTGCGGCCGTAGGTTTGCCAATGTTCCGCCACCAACTGCTCCACAGACTTACCCGTCACTGCTAACAAATTGAGCCAGAACAACACCGCCCATAGACCATCTTTTTCCCGCACATGGTTCGACCCCGTGCCGAAACTTTCCTCACCGCAAAGGGTCGCTTTTCCAGCATCGAGGAGATTGCCGAAAAACTTCCAGCCCGTGGGGGTTTCGTAGCAGTCGATCCCCAACTTAGCAGCAACGCGATCAACGGCGGCACTGGTGGGCATCGATCGCGCCACCCCCGCTAATCCCCCCCGATACCCCGGTACTAATGTCGCATTCGCCGTCAGCACCGCCAAACTATCGCTAGGGGTAACGAAAAAGTGACGACCGAGAATCATATTGCGATCGCCATCCCCATCGGAAGCCGCCCCAAAATCCGGCGCATCCTCCCCAAACAAAATCTCTACCAACTCATGGGCATAGACCAAATTGGGATCAGGATGCCCCTGGCCAAAATCCTCTAGGGGAACACCATTAATCACCGTCCCTGCCGGCGCACCCAATTGGGTTTCAAAAATCGCCTTCGCATAGGGGCCGGTGACGGCGTGCATTGAATCCACACAGAGCCGGAAATTCCCCGCCGCGATAAACTCACGAATCCGGTCAAAATCGAATAATTCCGCCATCAACGCACTATAGGGCGCGACGGAATCCATCACCTCCACATCCATCGTCCCCAACTTAAACGAGCCGGGACGATCCAGATTAATATCCCCCGCTGCGAGAATCTTATATTCGGTAATCGTTTTAGTACGGGCATAGATCGCCTCCGTCACCTTTTCCGGAGCCGGCCCCCCATTGCCAATGTTATACTTCACGCCAAAATCCCCCTCCGGGCCGCCGGGGTTATGGCTGGCGGAAAGGATGATCCCCCCAAAGGTTTGATATTTGCGAATCAGGCAGGAGGTGGCGGGGGTGGAGAGGATGCCCCCCTGGCCGACGATGATCTTACCGATGCCATTGGCGGCGGCCATTTTCAAAATAATCTGAATCGCTTGGCGATTGTAATACCGACCATCGCCCCCGACAACGAGGGTTTGGCCTTCGCAGCCCTCTAGACTGTCAAAGATGGCTTGAATAAAATTTTCTAAATAGTGGGGTTGTTGAAAATCGGGGACGGATTTGCGCAGGCCCGATGTACCGGGCTTTTGATCCAGAAAAGGCGTAGTGGAAACAATCTGTAAATTCATAGGGTTGGGGGTGCAGACTTCACGACTACTTATATCATCGTTAGTTGCCCCTATTGCCCCAGGGCATCAACCCGCCAGGATTTGAGCAGCGGTGAGGGGGAGATCTCCCAAGCTGGGGGAATGGAAAGGCGTATCTCCTTGGTAGGTTGCCGCTTCATAGAAACCATCCACCCATTCCAAACAGACGATCTGTTCCAACTGGGGATCAATAATCCAATATTCCGGAATCCCCCGCGCCCCGTATTCGGAACGTTTGTAGCGATAGTCGCGGTCGCTATTTTCCTTCCCCGGTGAGACCACCTCCACCACGAGAGCCGGGGGTGGTAGGTCAATGGTGATGGTTGCCCGCGTTGCCCCGCTCAGGCTCAGGGCCAACTCTTCTGAGAGCACCGTTAGATCCGGAATTCGCACCGTTGCCCTTGCCCCCGTCACGACCAATTCCATCCCCATCCGTAGCCGTTGGGAGGGGATGCCCTGCTGTAACAGGAGAGCAAAAAGCAGGGAGGTAATCCGTTGATGGCGATCGCTCGCAGGGGGTATAGGCAGCAGTTGACCGGCTTCTAGTTCAGCAAAGGGTTGATCAGCAATGTCCTGCTCAAAATAAGCGGTTAAGGTGAGGAGAGGGGGAGAAGCAATAACCATGATTGATCTCAAAAATGGAGCCTATCCCCCTTGTTGTAACATCCTGTAGGGGCATAAAATTTTTCGCCCTCCCCGATGTTCTCCCCCCTAACCCCGCTCATAGGAATAAACATCCCCAGATTGAGGGATCAGTTGGCGGGCCGTATCCGAAAGGGTTTGCAGATCAGCGGCGGCAATGGGGCGATCGAGGGCCTCCATATTTTGCTGAATTTGTTGGCGGTTCGTCGTCAGACCCGTAATGATGGGCCCCACACCGGGCTGATGGTGGAGCCATTGGAGGGCAACTTGGGCAATGGTGAGGTTGTAACCCTTGGCGATCTTCGCCATCACCTTTAACAAACTTTGCACCCCCGGCCAGCCCCCATGTTGAGCAATCATTGTGGTGTAGTGGAATGTGCGGCCATGATCCATCTTTTGAGGGGGCTGTTGCTCAAACTTGAGGAATTGATCCGAAAGAAACCCCCCCGCAAGAGAACCGTAGGGTAGGATCGTAATCCCCTGCGCTAAACAGAGGGCTTGCATCGATGCTTCCACCCGGCGATCGATCAAACTGTATTGCACCTGATGGGTTTGGATCGGCGCATATTTCAGAGCCTGTTTCAACATCGGCGTGGAAAAGTTCGTCACCCCCAATTGACGGATTTTCCCCTGGGCTTGGTAGGTGCAGAGCTTTTCCCACAGGGGCGCAAAATCCAGTTGGGGATTATGCCAATGAACTTGGACATTATCAAGATAGTCCCGTTGGAGGTTGCGGAGGGAATTTTCCAGCTTGTATTGAATGTGTTGGGCGGTGGGGGCTTCGTCGAAAAAGACCATTTTCGTCAAAATGCGGCAATCATCCCGGCCCTTGAGGCATTGCCCTAGGAGTTTTTCGCTGCGGCCATAGATATCGGCGGTGTCAAAACTGTTCACTCCCCAAGCGAGGTATGTATCAATACTGCGCTGGATTTCAGCAACGGGAAGACTGAGCCAACAGCGGTCGTCCAGTTGCCAGCAACCCAGGATGAACTGATTTTGACGGGGAGAGGAAACCATGGTCATATCGCGAGAATCTCAGAGGGGAGGGAGCGGCGCTTAGGGATTGGATGTAGATGATTCGCCCGCACCGGCATTAAAGAGATCTAAGGGCAAATGGCCGTAAGTTCCATTGACCAGATCGTCCTCGGATTGACAGGAGACTAAAACGCCGCGATATTCTCCTTCGTAGGGTTCGGCGTAGTGCTTTTGGCTGCTGCCGATGAATTTGATATAAACCGGCGTGGAGTCCGAGGCCATGGCTTGCCAGTCAAAATTAACGGGATAGCCACAGGCGGCCAGATAGCTGGCGAGGGCTTGATAGCCCTGTTGGGCATGGTCGGCACAGATTCCAAAGTTTTCTCCTTCGGAAGCTTCGACAATCTGCAAGATTGCATTCTGGAGAGCTTGCCGTTCATCATCGGAGGTGATCTGCTTTTGCTCCACACAACTGTATTGATTGAGAAGTTGGCGGGCTGCCGTCAGCGAGGGGGACATAGGATGGGGTTGAGACTCCAAAGAATTGGCTCGATGATTCAGCATACAACGCTTTTCCTCCCTCAGGATAGCTCTGAGCTAGGGAGAAAGGGGAAACGCTTTGAGCTATCATAAACAGGCCCATCCTGCCGCTGTCTCCCCTGGAGGACAATGGTAGAGTCTGCCCTGGTTGAAGTTATGGATTTAATTGGTTTACAACATACCCTCGATAACAGTGCTTTTGCTGTGCTGTTGGTGACGATGCTGCTCTACTGGGCCGGGGCGGCCTTTCCCCAAATCCCCTATTTGAAGAGTTTAGGGACAGCGGGGATGGTGAGCGCGAATTTGGCGATCGCCTGTCTCCTCGGTGCTCGCTGGCTTGAAGCGGGCTATTTCCCCTTGAGCAATCTCTATGAATCCCTCTTTTTCCTCGCTTGGGGGATCACCGCCATGCACCTCCTGGCGGAAAACATGATGCGATCGCCCCTCGTCGGCGTATTCACCGCCCCCCTCGCCATGGGGATCACCGCCTTTGCTGCCCTCACCCTCCCCCCGGAAATGCAACAGGCCGAACCCCTGGTTCCCGCCCTCAAATCCAACTGGCTCATGATGCACGTCAGCATCATGATGATCAGTTATGCCACGCTGATGGTGGGGGCAATGCTGGCCATTGCCTTTTTAATTTGGACCAAAGGCGAAGCGATTACGCTCCATGGCAGTTCCTACGGGGGCGGGAGCGATCGCGATAACGTGGGCGATCGCCTCCGGGAACTCTCCGCCCAATCCCTCAACCTGGAACCCACCCCCTCCCAGGGCGGCACCGCCACCGCCACACTCCCCGCCGTCACCACCACCACCCTCTCCCCCCAACGCCTCAACATTGCCGCCACCCTCGATAACCTCAGCTATCGGATCATCGGCCTAGGCTTTCCCCTCCTCACCATCGGCATCATTGCCGGAGCCGTCTGGGCCAATGAAGCCTGGGGTTCCTACTGGAGTTGGGATCCCAAAGAAACCTGGGCCTTGATCACCTGGCTCGTTTTTGCCGCCTATCTCCACGCCCGGATCACCAAAGGCTGGCAGGGCCGCAAGCCCGCCATCTTAGCCGCTAGTGGTTTTGTCGTCGTCTGGATTTGCTATCTTGGGGTGAATTTGCTAGGAAAAGGGTTGCATTCCTACGGATGGTTTTTCTAGGGTGAGAAAAAAATCGACCCTGTTTGATCGCAGTGGGAGAATTTCACCCTAAACTTTTAGGCAATGTCCCTTTAATATGGTGTCCCTGTCCAAATCCGGCAGGTTAACGAGAAACGCTTAACCAGTGGAGTAAAAGAACTGTGGAAAATCGCTTTGAACCCCTTGATGGAGATGAGGTGCTTTCGGTTGATGAGTCTTTCCAGATCCTCATCGGTCATCGCACCTTTCGTGTTGGTGAAATTGCCACGGCCTTAAAAACCCAACTCTTAGAGTATGGGATAGGTGGCATCACCACAGAGAAAGAAGGGTGGTTCAACCCCGATGGTATCCCCTGCGAAGCCCTGAAATTTGGGGCCAGTCGTTGGCTCAAGGGTAGAGTCAAAATTAGTATTGATTTCTGCCCCGATTCGGTTCAAACCCCCAGTCGTCCCCCCGCAACAGCTACAACACCAGTGGTTGCCCCTAAACCGGCGGTAACGGTTGCCCCCCCTGTTACTGATGAATTGGTGACGGCCAATCTTGAACCGGACATACCAGAGGATGATCTCCTCGAAGCCGTGACCATGGCAGCGCCAGAGCCGGAACTCGATGAAGTGGAAACGGAGAGTGAGGCGGAAACGGAAGATTGGTTAGCAGCGACGGATGCCACCGAAGAATTAGTCATTGATGGGGGTTTGGAAACCCTGGAGGATGAGCCGGTGGCGGCAGATCAAGCGGCGGCGGAATTTTGGGATGAAGCTGATGATGATGAACTGGATTTCACCCCTGAAGCTGAGGATGAGCTTGACTTGACCGTTGGCGGCGATGCAGATTTTGGGGAAGATCTCGATTTTGCAGCGGCGGCTGAGGAGGAGGGCTTTGGCGATGAGTTAGATGATTTTGATCTTGGGGAGGAATCGGCTCCAGCGGCTGCCACCACAGCGGCGGAGGAAGAAGATCTTTTTGGCGTAGATGGTGAGGATGATCCCTTTGGTGAGGATGATCCCTTTGGGGAGGATCTCGAAATTGAAGAAGCGAGCGATGCTCTTGTTGATGATGTCTTTGAAAATGCACCGACAAATCTGACCGCTGAAGATGGTGATGACTTTGACCTTGGCGGTGACATTTTCGGCAGTGATGAGCTAGGAGCAGAGGATGATGGTACGGGTGATGATAGTTTGTTCGATATTTCTGACGAAGATGAGTTTGAAGCGGGGGTAGCCGCCTCCGGTGAGGAGGTGATTGCCCTGGAGGATGCGGAGGATATTTTTGGGGAGGATGATGATACGGATTGGGGCCTCTCCGGTGATGATGAGGATGATCTCTTCGGCACGACAGTACCCGGCGATAAGGGTGAAGATGTGATTGCAGATATCTGGCAGGATATTGATGAACTGAGTTGATGGTGTGGAGTGATCTCCATTGTCGGATTGATCAGGCGTTTCGCCAGCGATCGCTCCTCCCCCCCGGCGCTACCCTGCTGTTAGCGGTGTCCGGTGGTCAAGATTCCCTCTGTCTGTTGAAACTTTGTGTAGATCTGCAACCCCGCTGGGGCTGGCGGTTGGGGGTTGCCCATTGTGATCATCGTTGGCCCAGCGATGGGGGGATTGCGGCCCATGTGGCGGCGATCGCCCAGACCTACCAACTCCCCTATTATCAAGCGACGGCGGACAACCTCCCCCAAACCGAAGCCGCCGCGAGGGCCTGGCGTTATCAAGCCCTGACCGAGATTGCTCAAACAGAAGGTTATGGGGCGATCGCCACCGGCCACACCCAGAGCGATCGTGCCGAAACCGTCCTCTACAACCTGATCCGGGGGGCTGGCCTCACCGGCCTCGCCACGCTCCCCTGGCAACGCCCCCTCACCGATACCATCCAACTGATCCGCCCCCTCCTCACCACCACCCGCGCTGAAACCGGGGAATTTTGCCAACGCCATCACCTCCCGGTGTGGGAAGATGCCCTCAATCAAAACCGCCATTATCGCCGCAATCGTCTCCGCCTCGACATCTTCCCCCAACTGCGTCAGGAATTTAACCCCCAAGTGGATCGCGCCATGGCCCAAACAGCGGAACTCCTCACCAGCGATCGCGACTATCTTGAGCAACAAACCGCCCAACTCTGGCAAGCCAGCTACAGCCCACATCCTCCCCAGCTAGCCCGGCCCATCCTCGCCCAGAGCCATCTCGCCCTCCAACGGCGAGTTTTGCGCCAATTTTGCCAATGCCACCTCCCCAGAGCCATCACCTTTGCCCAAATCGAAGCATTGCTCCCCCTGCTCACCGCCCCCCAAAGCAGCCAAAGCAGCACATTGCCAGGGCAATTCATCCTTAGGGTTGAGGGGGATTGGCTGCGCCTGGTTGGTAGTAGGCATGGCTAAGATAGGGAGCCGCTTGGAGCTTGGCCACCTGATCCCCCACTTCCACCGTTGATCCCGCTTCCCCAGCCTTGGTTTTGACATAACCGAGGGCGATCGCTCCCCCCGCCATAGTCGCCACACTGGTAATTTCACCCACCTTCGCCCCCCCTTGGGTAATGGCCGTTCCCACCGCGACCGGGGAGGATAAGGGAATCTGCCAAAGCCGTTGCTTCACCCCTTGGTAAGTATTGAGCCGAGCAATGGTTTCCTGGCCAATGTAGCAACCTTTCGTGAAGGAAATCGCCCGCCACAACCCCGCCTCAAGGGGGTTATATTGTTCCGTTAACTCTGCCCCTGGAGCCGGGCGGCCCTGGACAATTCGCAGCGTTTCCCAATGGGTCGCCTCTAACGGAACGGCTCCCGCCGCCATCAAAGCCTGCCAAACCGTAGCCGCCCGATCACTACCCACCCAAAGCTGATAACCCGGCAAGTCTAACCCCGTTCCCGCCATCAATTGCACGGGAACTCCAGCAATTTCAACGGCACAATGGGCAAAAGCGGAGCTAGGCAGGGTGGCAATGCCGCAACGGTTGAGGAGGGGCGCTCCTTGGGGGCCCACGAGAGTAAACAGCGTATGGCTTTCAGAAAGATCGGTGAGCGTGACGCGATCCATGGGAAAGATATAGCGATCTAGCCAGGTGATCAGGGGCCCAGCTTGACCAGGGGAAACCGCGACCCAGAGGCGTTCCCCCCAGCACAACACCGTCGCCAGATCTAGGGTTCGTGCCGTGGAATTGACGAAAACTGTTTCGCAACCTTGGCCCGGTTGGAGAGCGGCGATCGCATTCGTCGTTTGGTTATGAAGGAATTGACGACAATCCGCCCCCGTTAATTCGAGGCGGCCCGCTGCACTGCCATCCACCAGAGCCACCCCCGATTGCAAAGCGACTTCAGCGGCCGTATTTTGGCCAAAATCAAGACTGTGGGCAAGAACCATAACAAAAACCTGCGAAAAGGAGCAACAATAGATTAGATGCTCAATTATACCTGATGCTTCAAATTCCCTCGACTCAAGTTCATGAAATGGGTATCAGATTCCAACACTTGATCTCTGTATTGCGGTGGTTTTTTAGGTCGCGATGATTGGCATCAACCGTTGCTCTACTTCATCAAGATACAAAGCTAATCCTGTTTTTGTTCCCCTTTGCCGTAGTATTTCTAGACGGGTCTCTTGCCAACATTGCTGTTCTCTTAACTGATCCGCACGAGTCAAAATCTCTAGGACAACTTTAGGGTTACGCATTCGTTCCGGTTCTTCCTTAGAGGTAGAGCGCAATCGATGCGACTCCTCACAGGGATCAAATTTTAGCTGAGATTGGATCTCTTGCAAAACCTGTTTTTCCTGTTCACTTTCACTAGAGGGGATAAATCCATTTAAAACCCAGGCTTCACGCATTCGGTCGGGTGTGCCGATCACAATTGCCAATGGTGATTGAGGGTCACGATATTCTGAACAAGCCTGTTCAATGGATTGTCTGCGTTCCGGTTGGTTATCTAAATCACGAATAAAAATGACTGCCTTAATCGGTCGCTTGTACTTATGTTGTAAAAAATGAATCAGCTTCAAACTCTTACTAGTTGTTGCATAATCTGTTTTCTGCGGTCCATCTTTGGAATGTCCTAAATATCTGATGCGCAAACCGTCATGCTTTACCCGCTCAACAATATTGTTAAGATCCTTCCAACATGAATAGTTAGTTCCGGGATCTAGCCCTGCCCATTTAAAGAAATGTTGTAAGGATTCAGGCTCCAACCAATCCACCTTTTCTAGTAATACCCGTTGAGCTAATTCAGTGGCAATTTCAGCATCTGCACGACTTTCCACAATCACAATAAATTCATCCATTGATCGCTCCCATAATCCAATCTTCACCCTCGGCATCCCAAAATTCACCCGTAGTCAGAGTTTGTTGCGCCCACTCCACATCAGGATGCTCGTCCAAGCGTTTGCAATTCGTAAACCCTGATTGGCGATTACTCAAAACATGAACCTGGGATGTCGTTAACTCGTCTACAATGTAAGGGGAATGGGTAGAAAAAATAATCTGTAAATTTTGATTGTCCTTAATGATCTCTTTGAAAACCGTCATCAATTCCCGCTGTGCTTTAGGGTGTAGCCCTTGCTCAATATCATCAAGGAGGACAAGATTAGGTTTTCTGGGATTCATTAATACTGTTAGCAAACCTAAAGTTAAGATTGTTCCTTCACTGATAGCATGGGCAGGAATCCGCTCACCAGTATGCATATCTAACACGACTTCTTGACCGGCAATTTCCTGACGTTCTTCATAGGGGATAGATTGACCATTCACCTCAATCAAACGTTGTCGATTTACCTGTACTTTTGCACGCCGGATGCCAATCCTTTGAACGCTTGGCACAACTTTTTGCAACATTTCCTGTAGGTTTTGAAACTGATCTGGTGCTTCATCTCGGAGATAGTCTAAGGTCGGGGCTAATCCTGAACCATCAAATTCAACCCGTGGAGTTACGGCTTCACTATAGTCTGCCCTAGCCAAGTTGGTCGCCACGAGTTTCAGATAAACGGCAAACCTCAATGCTTGAGGGATTGGTGATTCAGCAATACTGAGTGAATCTGACCAGTTCGTGATCTCTCCTGAATCTTGATCAGTTTTCCAGAAGCCTGTTGGCCACCATTGAAGGGATTCTCTATTTTTCTCAAACTGATAACCAGCTTGCCACTTTCTAGGGCTTCTATATCCCCAAAAACCATTTACAATAACCGATCCTTTATTTTGTCCGATTGTGGTGATAAAGTCCGGGGAGTTGTGATAGCCAAAGACGCTTTTAAAGGGCGCATCAACAAGCCGAGTAAGATAGTGTAACCCTTGTAAAATTGATGTTTTGCCAGCGCTATTTTGGCCAACCAGGGCATGAAGACGTGATTGATCAAGATTAAGCCTTGTGCATTGATGACCTTTAAAATTTTTCAATTCGACGGTTTCCAGCATTGTCTAATCTTTTCCAGAATAATGGCACTCGAATGTTTCAGGATATCAGGAATGGTTGCATATTAGATATAGCGGATTGCGAAAGTATGAGAACGCCACTTCCCCCTTTTTAAGGGGGATTAAGGGGGATCTTTGTACCTCAAGTTTATGAAAACCGCTATGTGCAAATTCAATGATGAGGCCAGAACCAAGTTAATAGAATGTGGTGGCGATCGCTTTCCCAGGGTTCTCCATCGTCAAAAATGAGATCCCTGAGGGGCATGGGTGGCTCCCAGGGAGTCGCCTCTACCTCTACTATTGGTGTATCTTGCGTGAGTTCAGCAGCCATCAGGATTGCCCCCGCGAGAATGTTGGATGGTATAAATTTATCACAAATACACTCAAAGCAGTAAATTGGAGAATGTGCTTATGACCCGCTATATTCAAGCAAACCCTTACCCCTACCCCTATAACGGGGATTTGCGTCCTGAAAATACTGCCTTGATCATCATTGATATGCAGACAGATTTTTGTGGGGTGGGGGGGTATGTGGATCGCATGGGCTATGATTTGGCCCTGACCCGTGCGCCCATTGAGCCGATCCAGGGCTTGTTAGCGGTGATGCGATCGCAAGCCTTCATGATCCTCCATACCCGCGAAGGCCACCGCCCGGACTTGACGGATTTGCCCCCCAATAAACGGTGGCGCAGTCAGCAGATCGGCGCAGGCATTGGTGATCCCGGCCCCTGTGGGCGAATTTTAATTCGGGGGGAAGCGGGTTGGGAAATTATTCCGGAATTGGCCCCGTTGCCGGGAGAGGCGGTAATCGATAAGCCGGGGAAAAGTGCGTTCTATGCCACGGATTTAGAATTATTGCTCCATCGCAATGGCATTGAAAATTTAATTCTCACCGGGATTACCACCGATGTTTGCGTTCATACGACGATGCGCGAGGCTAATGATCGGGGGTATGAATGTTTAATTCTCTCCGACTGTACCGGCGCGACAGACCACGGCAACCATGAGGCTGCCCTGAAAATGGTGACGATGCAGGGGGGTGTATTTGGGGCGGTGGCAGATTCTGGGGCGGTACTGGAGGCGATCGCCTAAGCCGCTACCTGAAGTTGACCATGGAGCAATTCCTCCACCTGACTAGGCATCACGGGTTTAGAAAACCAATAGCCTTGGAGGGCGTGGCAACCCAGTGCGGTAACTTGATCCACATCATGCTGAGTTTCCACCCCCTCCGTAATCACTGTTAAACCAATACTTTTGGCCAATTCCACAATGCCCCGGATCATCTGCCATTGCTCCTGCACCACAAAGGAGCGGTCAATTTTTAACACATCCACCGCCAACTGATGGAGACGAGCCAAGCAAGAATAACCTGTGCCAAAGTCATCTAAATAAACTTGCAAGCCGGAAGCTTTCAGGGCTTGGAGCGTGGCAATGGCAATGGGGTTTTCAATCACCGTACTTTCGGTAATTTCCACCCGCAGACTGCCAGGGGCCACCGGGTATTGTGCGATAATCGCCGTCACCTGATGGGCGAGGTGACTGCGTAACAACTGCAACGGCGAAAGATTGACGCTCATCGTCAGGGGAACGGGGTGGGGAAATTGGGCCTGCCAATGGGCCAGTTGTTGACAAGCTTGCTCAAAGACCCAAAGGCCCAGCTCATGAATTAAATGCAATTCTTCAGCAATGGGGATAAATTCAGCGGGAGAGATAAAGCCTCGGTGGGGGTGTTCCCAGCGCATCAGGGCTTCAAACCCTTGGATTAAATGGGTCTTGGCGCAGACAATCGGCTGATAGTAAACGGCAAAATCTCGGCTATCCCAAGCCTGTAAAAGGTCTTTTTCGAGGCGGAGTCTTGCTAAACCGGCAGCGGTGAGGAGAGACTGGGCCGCCATCTGGTCATCCTCAATGGTTGTGGTCAGACGGATGAGCCGATCCGCATTGTTGGCCGCAATATGGAGAAGGTGTTGCCCCTGTTCCGTATGGGCATTGATTTTTCCACTGAGCAACAAGCCCAAGGCTCCCCGAATGGATGTCAGTGGTGTCCGCAGTTCATGACTAATCTCTGCGGTTGAGAGTGTCAAATCCTGCTGGACTTCAGGGTGAATGTAATGCGATGGATGGGAGTCCATGGTGATTGGGGGGTCTGCCAATGTGGGAACAAACGTCATATTACCCTTTCTTGAGTTTAAGCATTACGAAAATAGTACGGGAGTCTGAAAGCCTCGTCAATTTATTGCGGGGATGAAAGACGACACGAGCGACTTTAGTCGCCGTTTTGGGCTAGTCGTGTTATGCTAATCATATTGTATTTCAAACGTCCAGGAACTATCACAAGGCTAAAAACCGACAGGCCTGGAAGCATTTAAGGGTAAGCAGGCAGCGTAATGAGTAGGTGGATTGCCTACTGCGTCATCCAATCTAACGATTTGGTCGCCTAGGAAGACTTGAATGTGAAAGGGTTAGTCTGCGATCGGCATCGTGCTGAGTCGATAGTGAAGCAGGTTTGTATCCTGCGCCTTGGACTAACTACCGTGGGGCACACGGGAAGTTATACGCTTGGGGAGATTAGACCTCTGGCTGGGTTGGAGCAATCCTGCTCGGTTAAGTCCGGTCGATGAACCAAGAATCCCCGTCGCTTTAGCGCGGGGAGTGTCAATGAAGATGACTGGAGCAATCACGGTAACGGGGTTATCGTTGATCCTGGCCTTTATCCTAAGCAACAGTTGTGAAAAACTTGGGAAGAATTGGGCGGCAATCCTCCGTAAAATCCCTAAGGATGCCGGCAAATTTTTTCCTCTGTCCAGAATCCGGTGTTTATTCTCCGTGAAATCGCTGGTTTTGCTCCCCTGGCTATGGGCTTGGCCCATTGGCATCAATACAGGTGAAACTCCGGCAAGATGGCGGTGAAACCCTGGATTCACGACAGCAGGGAAACCATCAAGCCGGAGGAGGAAGGTGATCAAGGCGATCGCCTAGAGGGGGAGAGAATTGCTTAAGGTAATGTCGAAATCAGCATTGGGATCAACGGTATAGAGATCCACCGACCGTCGTCCTAAAAGTAAGCCGCCTAAACCCCCGGCTGCCGCCCCGCCGAGAATGCTGCCCACAGAAATCCGCGAACCTGTGAGTACGGAAATCACGGAAGCCGCAGCGGCCCCAATGGCGGCCCCTTGAAGAATTGAATCTCCATCTGCACCCCGTCTCACCCGCTCCGTTTTCGTAACCAGTTGGGATTCACCCTCTAAAACGAGGCGATTATGGCCCACAACAATTTCTTTAGCCACAAACCGCACCCCTTCATCTTCAAGCACTTCAATTTCCCCTTCAATGACTGTGCCTTGGGGGATGAGGACGCGATCGCGGCGATCGCGCACATTGGCCGCTAGAACGAGGGTAAAGGGCATCTCCTCCTTTTCGTTTTTAGCCAGGAGAATTTTTTCCGTCTCAGGATCGGCGGCCTGGGTGGGTAACGTCGTGCCGCTGGGAATGGTTGCCCGGGAAATATCCGGCAAGCGTTGGGCCTGAGCGACGGGCATCAAGGGCAGGGCAGCGGTGAGGCCGAGGGTGGCGGTGAGGAGGGTGGCGGTGGTGCGCCGCGTCAATGCAATCATGGGAAAGGTTAGGGTAGGAGTTATCGGCCCGCGACGTTTAGATTGTGATGGGAGTTCCGTACTGTGGCTAAATTCACCCTCAGCACCCGCCTCTTGCTCTCCCACCTCCTGGTGATGGTGGTGGGCCTGGGGACGTTTATGCTCATTGCCAAGTTTTCCTCCCCCCGGTTTTTTGTCTTGCGCCTGGAGCAGTTGGAGCAGCGGGGTTTGGTGACGGTGCGATCGGCCCGCACCTACTTAATTGATGGTTTTGAAAGTGCTTGGAACAGCAGTAGCCTCTGGTCGGTGGTGATTGGCGGCACAACGGCGGGAGCCTTAAGTCTGTGGCTCTCCCACCGGATCACCCAACCCTTGAGCGAAATGAGCAAAATCACTCAAAAATTCGCCTCCGGTCAGTTACAGGAACGGATGCCCGCTACTGAAATTCCGGAATTGAATGCCTTGGGGCAGAGCTTTAACCGGATGGCGAAAAGTTTAGAGGGGGTGGAGAGCCGCCGCCGGGAGTTAATTAGTGATCTCACCCATGAGTTGCGCACGCCCTTGACGGTGATGCGGGGCTATTTAGAAGAATTGGCCGATGGGCGCTTAGATCCTTCGCCAGAATTGTATGTGCGTTTGGTGCGGGAAACCCAGCGATTAGAGCGCCTCACCCACGATTTACAGGAATTGTCCAAGGCGGAGGCGGGGTATTTGCCCATTCATCTCCAATCGGTGGATTTGTTGCCCCTCTTGCAGGGGGTGATGGAGCGGTTTCAGGATCAGTTGATGGATGATGATCCGGTGTTGATTTTGGATTGCCCGGCGGATTTACCGGCGGTCTGTGCGGATTTTGACCGGACGGAACAGGTGATGATGAATTTAGTGGGCAATGCCCTGCGCTATACGGAGGTGGGGACGGTGCAGATTCGGGTCTGGCGATCGCCCCCCCTGGTTTGGATTGCTGTGGTGGATACGGGGATCGGCATTGCCTCGGAAGATCTGCCCTATATTTTCGAGCGCTTTTGGCGGGCGGAGCGATCGCGCTCCCTCCATAATGGCGGCACGGGCATTGGTTTGGCCATTAGCCGCCGCCTCATTGAGCTACAAAATGGCCATATTGAGGTGAGCAGTGAACTCCATCGGGGCAGCACGTTTCAATTTTGTCTGCCCATCGCTTAAAACCGGGGTTTGGCCAGCGGGAATTCTGCGCTAAGATCAATGTTAAGGATTGCATGGGTTTATGATTAACGCCACGATTGAGTATTGTGTGGAGCGGCTCGCAACGGGCTATCGCCAACTTTACGGCTCTGAGCCAAACCCTTGGCTCGGCATTCTCACGGAAGCAACCGCTGTGACGCTCAAGGCGATCGCCGCCAGTAATGCCGCCTACCACGATGTTGAGCACACCCTCCTCGTCACCCTGACCGGGGAATTACTCCTGCGAGGCAAACAGCAGCGGGAGGGCAATGTCACCGTCACGGATTGGGGCCATTGCCTCTTAGCGTTGCTCTGCCATGATATTGGCTATGTACGGGGGGTTTGTGGGGGCGATCGCCCCAGTTATCGCCTCTACACCACAGGGGTAGGGGAGCAAATGATCAGCCTCCCCCCGGAAGCCACCGATGCCAGCCTCACCCCCTACCATGTCGATCGCGGTCTCGCCTTTGTGGCAGAACAATGGGGCCAATCCACCGATATCGATCTTCCCCGCATTCAGGCCGGCATCGACCGCACCCGCTTCCCCATCCCCAAAGGCTCCCCCTATGATCAAAAAAGCGATTACCCCGCTCTGATCCGGGCCGCCGATCTCTTGGGGCAATTGGCCGACCCCCGCTATCTGCAAAAACTCCCCGCCCTCTTTGCAGAATTTGCCGAAAATGGCACCAATCAACAATTGGGCTATAGCCATGCGGGGGATTTACGGGCGGGGTTTCCCGGTTTTTTCTGGCAGGTGGTTTATCCCTACATTGAACCCAGCCTGCCCTATCTGCAAGCAACCCAGGCGGGTCAGCAGGTGATTGCCAACCTTTACGGCAATGTTTTCACCGTGGAGCATGAGGTAAACTCAAGGGCGGTGCAACGGCAGAATTATGGCAAACCCCTTGCATCCAACCCTTAAGCCCCCCTTGATCATGCCTAGTTCTGCTCCGCTCCTTGCTCTCGATTTTGATGGTGTGATTTGTAATGGTTTGTCGGAATATTTCCAAACCACCTGCCGTGCCTATGGCGAAATCTGGGGTGTGGAAAGCTTGGGGGATTGGGAAGCGGATTTTTGTGCGCTGCGGCCGGTGATTGAAAGTGGTTGGGAAATGCCGATTTTGCTGCGGGCCTTGGCCATGGGGGTAACGCGGGAGGCGATCGCCCAGCGTTGGGCCCCGATCCGCGATGAAATCGTCAAAGCGGAACGGTGCGATCGCATTAAAATCGCTACGGTCGTCGATCAGGTGCGCGATCGCTGGATCCAGGAAGATCTCAACGGTTGGCTTGCCCTCCATCACTTTTACCCCGGCATTTTAGATCAACTCCAAACCTGGTTAGCGGCGAAAACGCCGGAACTCTGGATCATCAGCACCAAAGAAGGCCGCTTCATTGCCCAACTCCTCCATCAGCAGGGCATCAACTTCCCCACCGGCCATATTTTCGGCAAAGAAGTCAAACGCCCTAAAGCGGATTCGCTCCGCCAACTGCTTTTCCAGCAGCCTAAAGCTTGGTTTGTGGAAGACCGGATGGAAACGCTACAAAATATTGCCGATCAGCCCGATCTACAAGTGGTGGAGTTATTCCTCGCGGCTTGGGGCTACAATACCCCCCAAATGCGGAATTTTGCTGAAAAGCACCCCCGGATTCGGTTGTTGAGTTTGGCGCAGTTTCATGGGGATTTTGGGGAATGGGGGGATAGGGGATAGGGAATGGGCAATGGGGAATTTTGGTGTAGGGGCGAAAAATTTTTCGCCCCTCCGGGGTTCTAGCGTTTTAAGAGGGGCAATATTGCCCCGATCAACAAACCCACCGCTACCGTTGCGGTTAACAGGATGCCAAAGGGGATTTCGACCGATTCCCAGGTGAGGAAGCGGAGAGAGAGGGGGGTGATGTTTTGGATGGAAACGGTGGCCACCAAGAGGAAGCAACTGCCGAGGATGATGGCGGTGAGGAGGTTGGCGATCGCCCGCATGATTGAATTTCCCTATGCAATTTCGAGCAGAGCGATTAAAATAAACCGTAACTCTTGGAGTCGATTGTATCCTAAACCTTAACCCACCCGATTCAGGTCGTTAAACTGCCGTGAGTATTTCCGAATCCGCCAACAATAACAGTCTCCGCAGCGAAATCAGTCGCCTCAAAGAGGAGTTGCAAACCCGTGACCAACTGGTGCAGCAGCTTTCTCAAGAACTTTTCCGCTTGGTGAAGGGCAACACGGAGTTTATGCCTCAACCGGAATTGTCCGATCGCCACAAGGCAGAAATGCGGATGTTGCGGGAGCAGCTTCAGGAGGTGGAGCAGCAGGTGACGTTCTATCAACAGCAGATCACGGCGCGGGATCAGGAAGTCCATGCACTGCGTCGCTCTGTGCAGGAATTGAGCGATCGCAGTCGGATGTTAGAGCAGGCGTTACAGGAAATGCCCCACATTTACCGGCGCAAGTTTGAAGAGCGGATGGTGCCGGTGAAGGAAAAAATCGAACGGATTCAACGGGAAAACCGGCAGTTGCACGTTGAACTCCAAAGTGTTAGCTATCGCCTCGCGGTGAAAACCCGGCGCACCACCAATAAAGTAGATTTACCCGCCTTCGGTCGCACCCATCCCGGCCCCATCCCCCGCTTCGGTACGGTCTAGCCACAAAGTTGAAGGATGAGCAGGGGGGCGATCGCCCCCTAGGATCGGCTAAACCCAAAGGGAGAAGGCCCCTACGCCTTCTCCCTTTCCGGCAAAGCCCGCGCCATAGCAGAGCCATGGCATGAGAGCAAGGGGAAGGCGATCGCCTACGCCGAAGTGGAGGGGGGCGGCGTAACGATGCTTACGGGCGGTTCCGTTGGAGCGGTTGCCCCCGATACCGGCCCTTGACCGGCATCATTTTGGAGCAGACCCTTCACCTGAGCGATTAATTCCCCTAACTTGCCCTCTTCTAGGAGGCTATTAATTAACGCTAAACCACTGGTGGAAAACATCAACTGATTAATTTCCCCCATGGTGCTGCCATTACCGCCACCGGGAAACGCATAGATTTTCGCATCGCCTAAAATCCCCGGTTGGGGCGCTAAGGCCCGCGCCAATTCTGGCAATTGATCGGCGATTAAGGGGAAAAGCTTTTGAATCACATTGGCGGTAATATTGGCCTGATTTAAGGCATTATCCGCTTCAATTAACGCCCGTTTCCCCTCCGCTTCTGCCAACTCCTTAAAGCGATTGGCTTCCGCTAAGGTGCGAATGGATTCGGCTTCGAGTTCGGCGGCTTGGCGGGCAATTTCCGCTTGACGACGACGGCGAAATACATCGATTTCGACGACGTTTTGATCGGCGATTTGTTTTTCCTGGGCAGATTGTTCCGCTTGAATCAGGGAGAGACGGCGGGCCCGCTCGGCCTCTTCCACTGCTTTAGCTGTCACCACCGCAGATTCTGCGGTGGCTTTTTCTGCTTCCGTGGCGAGGCGTTCCCGCTCTTTGTTGACAATGGCGATCGCCGCCTGTTGTTGGGCAATTTTCGACTCTTGATCCGCTTCCGCCACCTCAATTTGCGCTCGCAGTCGTGCCGATTCTACCTCTTGATTTTGGAGAATTTTATTGCGCTCAATTTTGGCCAATTCCTGATCCTGAGCCTCCTGAATTTCCCGCGCTTTTTGGGCTTTGAGAGCTTCAAGTTCCTGATTTTTAGTCAGGCGGAGAGCTTCCAATTCTTGGGCTTGATTGAGTTTTGCCTCTTCTTTAGCCTGCACAATCGCCAGGGTTTTCTTCTCAGCATCTCGTTCTTGCTCCTCAATTAAAACCTGCGTGGTTAACTCCACCTCCCGCTTTTGTTGGATCGAGCGTTGAATGGTTTCGGTGCGTAGCCTCACCCCTTGGGCATCGAAAAAGTTATTTTCGTCGTAGGTATCGCTTTCTTCAATTTCAGAAATGGCAATATTGTTCAGCGTTAACCCGACTTTTTTAAGATCCTGCTGAATCAAATTCAATACTTCATCCGCAAACCCCAACTTATCCGAGTCAATTTCCGCCAAACTCTTCCGTTTTGCCGCCGCCCGAATCGCATCATCAGCCCGTTTTTCCAAGGCTTCTTTAATATCCGGCTCGGCAATTTTGCCCTGCTTAGAAAGCCGCGCCGCCGCCATACTCACATCCTGATCCACCGCATTAATGCAAACATAAAAAGTGACGCGCATACTAGCCCGTAAATAATCCTGAGTCCGTACTGCTAAGGCCCCAGTGCGCTCCACATCAATAGAGATTTCCCGCAACGGCACACGGGTCAATTCATGAAATCCGGGTAAAACAATGCAGCCCCCATTGAGAATTACACTTTTTTGCTTACTAAATAATCCCCCCGTGCGGACAAAAGCTTCGTTATTGGGGGTAATTACATAAAACAGTTTGTACGTCCACAATGCTAGGAGCAAAAAGACAATAATGCTCACCAAACCCGCCACACCAATCAACAGCGTTCCCCCCATATTCACCAAGGTTTCACCCACAGGCGTGCTGGGGTTGGCTTGGGCGAGGATCATCGGTTCGGTTTGGGTTTGACGGTGAGGCAGGTAATCTCGGCTCGATTGAGGCTGGGGGGTTTCCAGTGTGGCTAAATCCGGGAGGGATTGCAGCAGGTGAAACCAAACGTTCATGACAATTAACTCCGAGTGTCTTGAATAGAATTGTTTTGACGCAACCAACGGTCTTCGTCGGCACTGTCTTTGGCAATGACGAGATAGGCGCGATCGCTTTGATCAATGACGAGGACTTGATCGCCTCGGTGGGGGGTAAAGGTGGCCCAGTGGGGCAGGGCGGCGCTGATCGTGACGAGGCTGTTATAGGGGTCGGTGACATCGACTTGACCGACTTTGCCCTCGGTGAGTTTGGGTAAATTTTGGCTGGCAACCGTACCGAAGCAACCGATGAGGCGATCGCCCCCTGCATCCTCTCCAAAGGGGGCCAACAACTGCCCAATGGGCCGACAGAACAACGCCCCCAAATAGAGGGCAACTCCCAAGGAACTCAGGAAAATCAGGCCACTCCAGCCGATGACTCGATGGGGCATTGCCCCCAATAGATGGCCCGCTGTGGCATTGAACAACCAGCCCAAGAGGCCCCACAGGCTTAAATCCGTCGCCAGCAGCAACAGTAATGGCGTGCGCCCTAGGCCCAACCACAGCAAAAGCGGCAACACCCCCCCAGCATTGAGGTCGGCGGCATCTACATCTCCTTCGAGGTCTAGCTCATCATCGCCACCCCCCGTGGCCATCACCAGGATAAACAAGATAAAACCGAGACCCAAAATAATCCAGTAGGGGAGGTTGGCAAGGCTATAGAGCATAGGAGAGAGAAGGCGATCGCTATCCTCCCTAGCCTAGGCCCGGATTCCGAAAATGTCTAAGGATCACCATGATTTTTAATGTTTCGCGGGGCAACCCATGACCCACTTTGGGGCAAGAAACAAATTAGAATAGATCCGTAAACCCCCACCCCTTGCCCGCGAATATCCATGCAATTTATTGACTACGCCGAAATCGAAGTAAAAGCCGGAGATGGGGGGGATGGTATCGTTGCCTTTCGTCGCGAAAAATATGTGCCGGCCGGTGGCCCCGCTGGGGGCAATGGTGGCCGAGGGGGTTCGGTGTACCTTGAAGCCGTGGAGCAGTTACAAACGCTGCTGGATTTTAAATATTTGCGCCTGTTCAAAGCCGATAACGGCAAGCGGGGCGGCCCGAATAAATGTGCTGGCCCATCGGGGGAAGATCTAACGATTAAAGTCCCCTGCGGCACGATGGTTTATCGCCTTGACCCGGAAACGGAAACGGAGGAGTTGATTGGCGATCTGGTTTATCCCCAGCAGCGGCTCCGGATTGCGGTGGGGGGCAAGGGTGGTTTAGGCAATCATTGTTTTCTCACCAACCATAACCGCGCTCCGGAGTTGGCCCTACCGGGTCGAGAGGGGGAACATTTTTATCTGCGCTTGGAGTTGAAATTATTGGCGGAGGTGGGGTTAATTGGTTTGCCCAATGCGGGGAAATCGACGTTAATTTCGGCTCTCTCTTCGGCTCGGCCCAAGATTGCCGATTATCCCTTTACAACCCTTGTCCCGAATTTGGGGGTTGTGCGTCGCCCGACGGGGGATGGCACGGTATTTGCGGATATTCCCGGTTTAATTGCGGGGGCCCATGCGGGGGTCGGTTTGGGCCATGACTTTTTGCGCCACATTGAGCGGACGCGGGTTTTGGTGCATCTCGTTGATGTCACCGCTGATGATCCCCTCAAGGATTACCGAACGATCCAGGCGGAATTAGCGGCCTATGGTCGGGGGTTGAGCGATCGCCCCCAAATTCTCGCCCTCAATAAAATCGATGCCCTTGATCCGGAAATGAGTGGGTTTATTCAGTCGGAATTCGCGGCGATCACCCCTGATCCCATTTTTCTAATCTCGGCGGTATCCCATCAGGGTTTAGATCCGATGTTGCATCATGTTTGGCAGGTGTTGGATGCGGCGGTGGCCCAAGCGAAGGAGGAGGAGGAGGAGGAGGAGGGGCGATCGCTCCCTCCCATGACAGCAGAAGCGATGTTTACCCATTCGCTCGGTTGACATCCTCTGTTGATTTGACTCTTCTGGCTTTCAAGGAACGCGATCTTCAATCAGTCTCCAAAAACCTGTTACCGGAGTTAATCTTCTGACTCCTTTTATGCGCCCTAGCGTTGATCTGCGTAGGGGCGAAGAGTTTTTGTGCCTCCGGCAGGCTTACACCAACGCCCCTAAATCACCCACTTTACACGCTCTCATTAAGCGGATTCCATATGAGTTGGCTAAGACTCACAATTGATAACTTTGGATAGAGATCTTGCTATACAATAACCCAGTTCTACCGGTACAGCATTGCCAATTTGTCGCATAGATTCTGTCCATGAACCAAAAATTCTATAGTTTTCTGGAAAGGTTTGAATTCGTTTAGCTTCAAATGTTGTGTAATAACGGATTTGACCATCTGGATAACGAATCATATTTTCCCCGCCAGGAACACCGTGATCACCTGCCTTGAGTGTTTTAGATGGCATATCAATATAACTACCAGTATGACCAGGATATGACCGAGCACCTTCTCTTAAAATATGCTCGATATTAAAACTCCCTTCATGATCAGGCCTTGGTAGTTTTCCAATTTGATCACGAACTGTTTTCCAGGGCTTTAGATGCGGAGGAAAAAAAGTAGGTTGTTCCAGCAAGTGATCAATTCGCTGCCTTGTCCTTTTATCTAAGTATTCAAATTTTGACGGTTTAATATTATGCTTTTTCCAGTAATCAAAACTAACAAATTGTGACCATAACAAAGAATCTAAAGAGTGAGATTCTTGAGGGAAAGACCATTCAAGATTTAGATCTTCTCTTATGCCAACAATAAAAACTCGCTCACGACGTTGAGGAATTCCATAATTTGCTGCATCTAACAAACGAAAAGTAACATTGTACTTAACCCCATTATGTTTTCCTGAACCATGGATCTTTTTGAGTTTTTCTCGGTGATCTTTCCAGCATTCTGATGATTTAAGCTCAACTTGAGGATATGTCAATCTTAAAATGATGTAATCAAAATAGCTGTTAAATGACTTCCGCAGCAGACCTTTAACATTTTCAAGGATAAAAGCTTTCGGTGTACACATACTGATTGCTTGACAAGCATAAGGAAACATATCCCGTTGATCTGTATTCCCCTGGTGCTTTCCTCCCAATGAAAAAGGTTGGCATGGAGGGCCGCCAGAGATGATATCAATATGTCCAAACTGATCAAATTTAAATGTACGAACATCACTGTTATAAATAAGTTGATTGTCATAGTTGTTGGCCAATGTTAAACAAGCATCACTATTTATTTCAACAAAAGCTTTGTGCTGAATTCCAGCCATCTCTAATCCTTTTGCCAATCCACCTGCACCCGTAAACAATTCTAGACAAGATAACTTAGGCATCTTCTTCACTATTCAACCCAGCCATAAAATTTTCAATACTTTGAAGCAGTACCTCTTGATTGGCAGGTACGCCTTGACATTTATCAGCCCAAGACCGACCTGGATGGCAAACATCCCAGTCTGATTTAGCTTGCTCATATCTACCTTTGCCAGGATCGTGATTACCAAATCCATCGATCAAAGTATTCCAAATAGGTTGATATTTTCTAATTAGTGCAGCTTCTACTGTACCAATCAAATCACCTTCCTTTCCTTCAAGAATCATGAATCGGCAGAAAAAATCGCCAATATCTAAGCCTTCTCCAAGATTGATGCTGCGGCTATGTTCCCGAATTCGATTGTTCAGTTCATAGCTTCTGGTATTTTCGGATAATCCTTGCCTAGCTTGCCGCCAACCTTTTGGCACTGCTTTGCCAATATAAATGGGTATATGAAAAGCTGTTCTATTAACTAAATGAAATTTTGAATAAATCCCCGTTTTAGCAATAGAATAAATTGCATAGACACCTGTACCATGGAAACGCTCTGCAATAGAAATCGAATGCACAGGAGTTCCATTAAAAAAACGGATTGTGTCTTTTATAATTTCTTCAAAGTCAGGAGAAAGATATATATGTTTAGAGCGGTCAAAAATATTCATATAGAGGAAGTTTAGATCAAGATCTGTAAGTGTGAGAACCGTTCATGATATTAGATCGCACTGTGTTAAACGATACGTCAGACAAAATTGAACGATCAAGTTATTATTGATCCCGCCTGACGCACCCTACTTTTCCAACAACTAATTGTTGTTCTTCCCTTCCAGTTCACTGTCATTTCAAGGGCTGACGCACCCTCTTTCTAACCATGGCCATCAAGCCATTCCCGCAATTCCAGATCGGTAATAAAATCCCAAGCGGCTTCCGCCAAAGCTTCCAATTGTTCCCCAGAAAGGGCCTTGAGTTTGGCCTGGACATCTGACTCCAACTTGCCAAACCGCCGGGTGAGCAACCGTTGAATAATTCCCAACTGCCCCTGTTGAATCCCCTCTTGGCGACCCACCTGAATCCCTTGGTTTTTCCCTTGGCGGATCCCCTCCTTGTAGCCCTCATCGCGGCCCACTTGGATCCCCTCTTGGATCCCTAACTCCCGGCCCTGCTCCACGCCTTCGCGCACCCCTTGCATCTTGCCCATTTCCACCCCTTCCTTGAGGCCCTCTTCCCGACCAAAGACGAGCGATCGCCGCTGATCTGAAATGAAAAACAATTGCTGTTGCAAAATATCAAACTCTTCCCGATTCAAGGTTTCCTCACGGGCGAGGGCAAAGGCTTGACGAATTTCCGTCACCTGACGTAGGGGTTCCGGGATCGTTTCTAACTTGGCAGCATTTTGGATGAAATAAATCCAAAAATCCGCCATGGTTTCTAATTCATTGAGTTTTTTGGTAAACTTTGGCAATTCAACAAAAACTAAGGCCAATTCATTATTGGGATATTCAAACCCCTTTTCTACTTCCTGAAGCGTAAACCGAGAAATCACATCCGGCTGCTGCTCAAACATCGTAAAATCGACAATATTTAACGCCACCAAGGGGTTAATATCCCGTTGCACTTCTTCGCGGCTAATTTGAAACCCATAGCTTTTTGCCGCATTGTATAAAACCCGTTTGCCCAAGGTGGGCAAATTTAACACCTGCAACTCAATGACGCAAGCACTGCCACCGTTGACTTTTGCCCGCACCGTCAAGGGCGTATGCTGTACCCCTGGTAACTGCACTGTGAGATAGGGATCGCGCACGACCGTTGATTCAATCACCGGCTGACTTTCATAGAGCAGGGCATTGAGCAAGCTGACAATCAGATCCGCACTTTTGGCAGAACCAAAAATGCGCTTAAACGCAAATTCTGTGCGGGGGTCAATAAAAGCCATGGGTTTCTAATGCTAGAGGGGCTGAGGAGAGCGCAGCTTACGCCACAATGTATCATATTGCAACTGAGCAGCCTTAGGCAGGGGATCGAGAAATTCACTGCGGTTGAGAATTTCCATGGCCGGTAATTCCATGGCGTTGGCTTGTAAATCCGAGGGCCATTGGTCGCGGGGGATATTGAGTAGGCTGGGGGCGGCTCCTGGGGTAAACAGGGAAATATTTTGCGCCGATCGCCCCTGCCAACAGAAATCAATCCAGTCTTGGGCGCGAGCATCGAGGCGATGGCCTTGGGGAGCAACCCAGAGATCCGCCCAGAGGGCTGTTCCTGACTTGGGGACAACGGCGCGAAATTGGGGATAGTTCTGCAAGGCGGGCAGGATGTCCGTAGACCAACCTACGGCGGCCCAGGTTTCCTTAATAGCCAGGGGATGGAGGTATTGATCGTTACTGTAGTAGCGGACTTGGGGGGCGAGGGCAGCCAGTTCCGCCTCTAAATTGGGGATAGCGGCGAGATCCCAACTGTTGTAGGATTCCCCCAGTTTTTTCAGGGTTAAGCCGATTACCTCCCGAGGCTGATCCACCATGGAGAGGCGATCGCGCAGTTCTGGCCGCCACAGATCCCCCCAATCCTCGGGCCGCCACCCTAAATCTTCAAACACATCCTCCCGATAGACGATCATCGTTGTTCCCCAACGGTAGGGCGCACCCCAAAGGGGGGCATTGGGGTCGCTGGTGGGGAAGCCGGTGCGATCGCGCCGCGCCAAAGCCTGCCAACGGGGGGGCAGTTGTGGCCAATGGGGCAAGGTTGCTAGTTCCAAGGGTTGGATCAGGTTGGCACGAATCGCCAAGGCTAACCAACTATCCCCCAACGTCACTAAATCCGCCAAGGGGGGCGTACCCCGATTCACAAAGGGCAGCCAATCCCACCGGCCGGAAATCGGCTCCTTTTCCCGTTGCCACCGTTGCAATAATTCCAGCAACTCCTTCAATGTCGCCGCCGGTCGGATCGCTAAACCCGGCTCAAATTCCCGCAGTAATTGGGGAGGGATCGATTGATTGAGCGCACGAATTTGCAGTTTGTCACCATTGCCACCGCAGGCGGTGAGCAGGGGAGCAAGGGCGAGGGCAGTACTGCCCAATAGAAAGGAACGACGATTAACCACGATGCTTATTCAGGGGGTGCTATGTTCAAGATAGGGGATGGGCAAAGCCCCTTTCTCCGGGTTGCCCTCCCACAGTACAATCAAAAACGCTTAGGATTTCTCGGTGGGTTATGGCAATTTTAGACTCCAAAGGACGCTTGTTCGGTAAGCTTAGTATTCTTGACCTCGGTGCGGCCCTGATTATGGTGCTCGTCGTCGTGGGGATTTTCATCTTTCCCGGCACCACCGGCTCCCTCGCCCAAACCAACACCCAAGCCATTGAATTTGATGTGTTAGTGCGGGGTTTGAGTGTGCGCAATCCCGAAGCGCTGTTGGCAGACTTTGAAGAACGGGGGACGACGACGATTATTGTCCGCAACCAACCCAGCGGGGCGATCGCGATCGCCGATATTCAACCCATCGAGCGGCAAATGGCCGTCCCCCAACCCGATGGCACCGTCGCCGCCCGTCCCGAACCCCGCACCGCAACCAGCTTTAACAGCGATTTCTTGATCACCCTCACCGGCAATGCTCAAATGACCGACGGTGTTCCAGTTTTGAACCAAAGCCAAATTAAAATTGGCACTCCCATCGAACTGGACGGCCCCACCTATAATTTCCGAGGGACGGTGATCGAAGTCCGCTCCATCAATGCTTAAAGTATTGTTGTGAATTCCGCCGGAATTGCCCCAAACGCCCCTGAGTCAGAAACAATAGGAATAGAGACAGATTCATTACCGCTGTTCTACAATCCACTCGGTTTTCAAGTCATTCCTTGAAACTGCTTTGCAAGGCGGAGACCTCCTTTATGTCCGTACTATCCCCCCAATCCCCAACGATTCTTGCCGTTGACGACAGTGCCGTCATGCGCAAGCTGATTCAGCAAACCCTTGAATCCCAATACAATGTCCTCCTCGCAGATAATGCAGTAGATGCCCTCTCCTCGATTTACCACCAACAAATTGATCTCCTGCTCTTGGATGTCACCATGCCAGGGGTGGATGGGCTAGAACTCTGTCGTACTGTGCGGAGTTTGCCCCAATTTCAACGGTTGCCGATTATCATGCTCACTGCCCGTGATGGAGCCTTTGATAAGGTACAGGGTCGGTTAGCGGGAGCCACGGAATATTTAACCAAACCCTTTAACGCGGATAACCTCTTGGCCACCGTGGGTAATTTTGTCAAAACCAACCCCCCAAAAAACTAGGCCCAGGCCCAACCCCCATCGCATCAATTCCGGCAGGATCGATTACCCTAAAGGATGCCCTGGATTGCTCAACCCCCTATGCTCAACCCCCCCCACTTCATCATCATTGGCGCGATGAAATGCGCCACGAGCAGCCTCTATCAACAGTTGGTTGCCCAGCCGGGGATCTTCATGACGACCCCCAAGGAACCCAACTTTTTCAGCAATGATGAAATCTATGCCCAAGGCATTCCCTGGTATGAGGGACTCTTTGCCCCTGCGCCCCCTGATGCCCTCCGGGGGGAGGCCAGCACCCACTACACCAAATTACCCACCTATCCCGAAACTATTGCTCGCATCCAGTCCCATGTAGGGGACGTGAAATTGATCTACATGATGCGTCACCCGTTACAGCGCCTCGTTTCCCACTACATCCACGAATGGACACAACGGGTGATTGCAACGAAGACGGATATTAATGCGGCTCTGGATCGTCACCCGGAACTGATTGACTATAGCCGCTACAGTATGCAAATTCAGCCCTATCTAGAAGCCTTTGGCCCGGAAAATGTGTTGCCGGTGTTTTTTGAGCAATTTTGCAATGCACCGCAGCAGGAACTAGAGCGGGTTTGCACGTTCATCGGCTACCCCCATGCTCCCCAATGGCAGGAGCTAGAGCGGGATAATGTTTCCAGCCAGCGGATGCGCAAAAATAAGCTCAGGGATGCGATCGCCTATGCCCCCGGCATCAGCACGATTCGTAAAAATTTAATTCCTAAAGAAGTGCGGGAATGGATCAAAGACCGCTGGCGGATGCAAAAACGCCCGGAACTGGGGGCCGCAGAACGGGAGCGGGTGACGGCCATTTTGGATCAAGATTTAGCCCAATTGGGAGCCTGGCTAGGGGTCGAACTCACCTGCGCCACATTCAAAACCGCCGCCTGCACCAGCCCCACCGGCTGGCCCGGCTGGCCGTCCCTTTAACGATCTAACTAACTCGTGCCATGGCTCTGCCGTGGCACGTCCCTGCGGCGGCTCTGCCGCCCGGTGGAGGCAGAGCCGCCAAGATTGCGTTACTGGGCAGAGCCAAGTAACGAGGGGTTGCCTGTTGCCCATTTAACGATTCTTAACAACTTTTCGCAATCAATCGGTTTAACCTAACAAACTAGGCCCGTTGGCGTGCGCTTAAAAAATCTTCATCGTAGAACAGGATCTTGAATATGAGTGTCAATTTAGCAACAATGCTCCGGGAAGGCACGAAAAAATCCCATACCATGGCAGAAAACATGGGTTTCATTAAATGCTTCCTGCGGGGTGTCGTTGAAAAAACGTCCTATCGCAAGCTTGCTGCGAACCTCTATTACGTCTATGGTGCGATGGAAGCCGAAATGGAGCGCCTCAAGGATCATCCCGTCTTAGGAAAAGTTTATTTTCCAGAATTAAACCGGAAAGCAGCCCTAGAGCAGGATCTCGCCTTCTACTATGGCCCCCAATGGCAGAGCGAAATTGAACTCTCCCCCATGGGCAAAGCCTATGTGGATCGGGTACGGGAAATTGCCAATCAGCAGCCAGAATTACTGGTGGCTCATCTGTACACCCGCTATTTAGGAGATCTTTCCGGTGGCCAGATTCTTAAAAAAATTGCCGTAACGGCGATGAAATTGGACAATGGCCAGGGAACGGCTTTCTATGAATTTGCCCAAATTCCCGACGAAAAAGCTTTTAAAACCCAATACCGCCAAGCCATGGATGAATTGCCGGTGGATCAAGCCACCGCTGAGGCCATTGTTGAAGAAGCTAATGCGGCCTTTGGGATGAACATGAAAATGTTTGATGAGTTAGAGGGCAACTTGATCAAAGCGATCGGCACAATGCTGTTTAACAGCCTCACCCGCCGCAACAGTGGCGGCAGCACCGAAAGCACCGGCCTGGCCACCTAACATTTTTCTTCAATCACACCAACAGGGGTAGCCTAGGCTACCCTTTTTTGATCGGGGGGAGAGCGGCGATCGCCTGCTAAAATCATGAAACTTGATTTTCCGTCCCGTTAAACCCCATGGCCGCTGTCTCCCTGACCCCCCTTGCTGATCATCAAACCCTCGCCATTGCCCCCACTGGAGCCGCCCTCCAAGGCATTGTTCAAATTCCGGGGGATAAGTCCATTTCCCATCGGGCGTTAATGTTGGGGGCGATCGCCACCGGCACGACCACAATCCGAGGGCTACTCCTGGGGGAAGATCCCCGCAGCACAGCAGCTTGTTTCCGAGCCATGGGGGCGAAAATTTCCGATCTGAATACCGATTGTGTGAGCGTGCAGGGGGTCGGGTTAGGGAATCTAGGCGAGCCGGTAGATGTTTTGGATGCGGGCAATTCTGGAACCACGTTGCGGTTAATGTTGGGCCTTCTCGCCGCCCAACCGGGAAAAGTTTTCACCGTTACCGGCGATGGCTCGCTGCGATCGCGCCCCATGTCCCGCGTTGTTAAACCCCTATTGCAAATGGGGGCGCAAATTTGGGGCCGCAACCACCACAACCTCGCCCCCCTCGCCATCCAGGGCCAACCCCTCCAGGGCATTACCTACCATTCCCCCATTGCTTCGGCTCAGGTGAAATCCTGCATCCTCCTCGCCGGATTGTTAGCAGAGGGCGAAACCACCGTAATTGAACCGGCCCGCTCGCGGGATCACAGTGAGCGAATGCTCCAAGCCTTCGGGGCCAATTTAACCGTCGATCCGGAAGCCTGCACCGTCACCGTCAAGGGCCGGGGGCAGGCACTCCAGGGCCAAGAAGTGATCGTGCCGGGGGATATCAGTTCAGCGGCCTTCTGGCTCGTTGCCGCTGCCATCACTCCCGGCTCTGAATTGCTGATTGAAAATGTCGGGGTGAATCCCACCCGTACCGGCGTGTTAGAAGCTTTGGCGATGATGGGGGCAGATATTACTCAGGAAAACCCCCGCACCGTCACGGGGGAGCCGGTGGCAGATCTGCGGGTGCGCCATTCTGGGTTAAAAGCTTGCACCATTGAAGGAGATTTGATCCCTCGGTTGATTGATGAAATCCCGATCCTGGCGGTGGCGGCGGTGTTTGCCGAGGGGACGACGGTGATCCAAGATGCAGAGGAATTGCGGGTCAAGGAGAGCGATCGCCTCGCCGTCATGGCCGCCGAACTCAACCGCATGGGGGCCAAGGTAGTAGAACTCCCCGATGGCCTGGAAATTACCGGCGGCACACCCTTAAAAGGCACAGATTTAGACAGCCATACGGATCACCGCATTGCCATGAGCTTGGCGATCGCCGCCCTCAACGCCAGCGGCAAAACCCAAATCCACCGCGCCGAAGCCGCCGCCATTTCCTACCCCAACTTCGTCAGCACATTGCAAACCGTTTGGGGATGAAGGATGAAGGATGAAGGATGAAGGATGAAGGATGAAGGATGAAAATTCTGCCTTCTGCCTTCTGCCTTCTGTCCTCTGCCTTCTGCCTTCAATTCTGCCTTCTGCCTTCAAAGCCCTCCCTGTTGCAACGCCATTTCCATCAACAGTTTTTGTGAACTGCGGCTTTGCTCCGGAGCAGGGGGTTGTCGTTGAATGTAGGAGCCATCGGGCTGTAACTCCCAAGCCTGGCGATTATCCGCCAACATCACCCCTAAAATTTCCTGCAAATCTTGGCGGATCTGGGGGTCATCCATGGGGGTAATTGCTTCGACGCGGCGATCTAAATTGCGGCGCATCCAATCCGCCGAACCAATATAGAGTTCTTCTGCCCCTTGGTTGTGGAAGTAGAAAATCCGGGAATGCTCTAAAAATGCCCCGACAATACTAATCACCTTAATATTTTCACTCACCCCCGGCAGTCCCGGCCGCAGTGCACAGATCCCCCGCACAATCAGGTCAATTTGTACGCCGGCTTGGGAGGCTTCGTAGAGTTTAGCGATAATTTTTGGGTCAACGAGGGAGTTCATTTTCGCCACGATCCGCCCCGTCCCCCCCTCTTGGCTGTGGCTGATTTCCCGTTCAATGAGGGCGGTCATGCGATCGCGCAAATTCACTGGCGACACCAACAAACGACGATAGGAGCGTTGGCGGGAATACCCCGTCAGGAAATTAAACAAATCCGTTAGATCCGCCCCCAATTCATCCCGACGACTGAGCAAACCCAAATCTGTATAGAGTCGCGCTGTTTTCGGGTTATAGTTTCCCGTGCCAATATGCACATAGCGGCGAATATGTTCCCCCTCTTGGCGCACCACCAGCGTAATTTTGGTATGGGTCTTTAACCCCACCAACCCATAGACGACATGCACCCCCGCCCGCTCCAATTTTTTCGCCCATTGAATATTATTTTCCTCATCAAACCGGGCTTTCAACTCCACCAATGCCACCACCTGTTTACCATTTTCCGCAGCGGAAATCAGCGCGTTGACAATGGGGGAATCCCCAGAAGTCCGGTAGAGCGTCATCTTAATCGCCAAAACTTGGGAATCCTCCGCCGCTTGGGTGATGAATTCCTGCACCGTGGAGCGGAAGGAATGATAGGGGTGATGGAGCAATAAATCCCCCTGGGTAATCAGGTCGAAAATATTTTCGCCATCGTCGCGATCCAGCTTATGCTTCGCTTCCGCCGCCTCTAGCATGCGCTGAATTCGCAGCGGCACAACGGGAGTCCAACCCGGCTCTTTCAAATGGGGCAAGGGCAACCCTGCCAGGGCCATCAAATCATCTAGCCCCAATAAACTTTCAAAGGCAAACACCTGATCATCTTCCAATTCCAACGCCCGCATCAACGTTAACCGCACTGTATCCGGCATCGTGGCTTGAATTTCCATCCGCACCGCTGAACCGCCAATGCGCCGTTTCCGCAATTCCTGCTCAATGGCGAGGAGCAGATCATCGGCTTCATCTTCCTCAACGGAAAGGTCAGCATTGCGGGTAATCCGAAAGGGATAACATTCCTGGACATTCATCCCCGGAAAGAGGCTTTCGAGGTTATGGGCCATCACCTGCTCAATGGGGATGCCCGTCCATACCGCCTCCACTTCACCGCCTTGATGCAGTTGTTTGGGGAGTTTGATGAATCGGGGCAGGACGCGGGGGACTTTGATCCGGGCGAACAGTTCTTCTTGGGTATCGGGGTCTTTGACTAAGACCGCTAAGTTGAGGCTGAGGTTGGAAATATAGGGGAAGGGGTGGCTGGGATCAACGGCGAGGGGGGTGAGGACGGGGGAAATGTGGGCCTCAAAATAATCGTGAAGGTATTGCCGTTGTTCTTGATTGAGATCGAGGTAGGTGAGTAGGTAAACCCCCTCTTGGGCCAGTTGGGGGCGAAGCTGATGCTCGAAGACCTGATCCTGCTCTTGTAAAAGGGGGCGGAGGCGTTGGGCGATCGCCTCTAACTGTTCCATCGGACTACGGCCATCGGGGGTCAGCTTATGCACCTGAGCCTCCACCTGTTGCTGTAGCCCCGCCACCCGCACCATAAAAAATTCATCCAGGTTATTGCTAAAAATCGCCAGAAATTTCAACCGATCTAGCAATAGCGTTCGTTCATCTAAACCTTCCGCCAACACCCGATAGTTAAATTCCAACCAACTCAATTCCCGATTGAAATAGTATTGGGGATCGGTAAAGTCTAAGCTGGCGGTTGGTTGGGAAGGGGTGGTGCTTTGGGTCATGGGGAAGGGGAGGAAATGCCAAATGATCTTGATCCTAGCGTGATCTGGCTTCCTAGCAGTTTAATCCTAGGTTAAGGCAGGGATGACGGTCTGGAGTGAGGCAATTCTCATTCAGGGTACGGGAAAAATCACCACAAGAAAAATCGCAAAAAATGAAATAATGAACCCTAGCTTATCCATCGACTCAACCCACGGTATGCGCATTGCCCTGTTCACCGAAACATTTTTGCCCAAAATTGATGGGATTGTCACCCGCCTTCGCCACACAGTGGATCACCTCCAACGTCAAGGTCATCAAGTGCTTGTCATCTGTCCCGATGGGGGGATTAAGGAGCACAAAGGGGCGAAGGTGAAAGGACTTTCTGCCTTTCCCTTGCCCATGTATCCAGAGTTAAAAATTGCCCTGCCTCGGCCGGCGATCCGCCAGGCCTTAGAAAAATTTCAGCCGGATTTAATCCATGTGGTGAACCCGGCGGTGTTGGGTCTGGCGGGGATTTACTACGCGAAAATGCTCGATCTGCCCCTGGTGGCTTCCTACCATACCCACCTCCCCCAATATCTCCATCATTACGGCTTCGGAGCGTTGGAGGGGTTTTTATGGGAACTGCTCAAAGCGGGCCACAACCAAGCTCAGTTAAACCTTTGCACCTCAACAGCCATGGTGGAGGAATTGCGCAACCATGGTATTGAACGGGTGGATTTGTGGCAGCGGGGGGTGGATACGGAGATGTTTCAGCCCCAGTTAGCGACGGTGAAGATGCGCGATCGCCTCTCCCAAGGTCATCCCGATGCGCCGCTGCTCCTCTATGTGGGCCGGGTGTCACCGGAGAAGGAAATTGAAAATATTAAACCCGTGTTGGCGGCGATTCCGGAAGCCCGGTTAGCAATTGTGGGGGATGGCCCCTATCGCAGCCAATTACAAAGCCATTTTGCCGGAACAAATACCCATTTTGTCGGCTATTTACAGGGGATTGAATTGGCTTCGGCCTTTGCTTCGGCGGATGCCTTTGTTTTCCCTTCACGGACGGAAACTTTGGGGTTAGTGTTGCTCGAAGCGATGGCGGCGGGTTGTCCGGTGGTGGCGGCCAATTCGGGGGGGATTCCTGATATTGTCACCGATGGCGACAATGGCTATCTCTTTGATCCCGCTGATCCCCAAGGGGCGATTACGGCGACGCAGCGGTTATTAGCGGCGGCGGGAGAGCGGGAATTATTACGGGCGAAGGCTCGCCAAGAGGCGGAACGGTGGAGTTGGTCGGCAGCAACGGCGCAATTGCACCGCTACTATGAGCAGGTGGTTTCCAAAAGCACAGTGAGAGTAGCTGCTTAACATTTCTGGTAAGTTTTGTAAAGTTCCGTTCATTTTTATAGAGTCCCTCGTTACCATTTGAGACAACTTATGAGTCTTGGTTGTTTTTCTGGTGGCGTTATGACTTCTCCCTTTATCTTGGCCCCGCGTTATTGCTTGGATGATCATTCCCAATGGTTACGGGGGATAGATCCCAGTCGTCAATATTGGCTCTGGGTGAATGGCGATCGCCACCAACCCACTATTCTCCCTGGCTTACTCGTGGCGGATTTTGACCAACTCAAGGCGATTGTTCAAGGGTTTCGCGCCCTTGAACCGGGGCAAACTTTAACCATCCCCCGTATGGAGGGGGTGGCGTTTACGCTCCATTGTGTGAGTTCTAATTGTTATGCGATCGCCACCACCTTAAACGAGGCTCCCGTTTGGCATTTATGCGATCGCGAAACCCTCGAAAGTTTCCTCAAATCCAGCCATCCCGATTGGCTCTGCTCCCCCACCAGTTTAGAACTGGGCCGGGAGCAACTGCGCCGCGCCTTTACCCAACCCGCCTACGTTTAAAACCCCCCCTTTTTAAGGGGGGGCAGGGGGGGATCCTTTTTAAGGGGGGGGCAGGGGGGGATCCCGCTCCGCCGCAGTCGGCATGATCCCCCCGGCTACGCCGACCCCCTTAATAAGGGGGTTGAAATGCAAAGGAGGGAGAGGGACTTTGACTTTGGCTCCCCTTCTCCCAAATTTGGGAGAAGGGGCAGGGGGGATGAGGGCAACCCATCAGCTTAAACCAGGGATTTCGGAGCCGCTGCCGGTTTGACGGGCGGCGGGGGAATCATCCCCAGGGCCACCTTTTCCTCTGTCAGCAATTCATTGGGATCTAACCCGACGAGTTCCTTATACATCTTGATGTATTCCTTAGCCGAGTTTTCCCAACTAAACTCCTGAGCCATGGCCCGCTGTTGGAGCGTGTGCCAGCGGTCTTTGTAGCGGAAACCTTCCCAAGCCCGCACCATGGAGGTGAAGAAATCCAGGGGTTCGTAGCGATCAAAACAGTAGCCCGTCCCTGTCTCATCCATGGGGACATGGTGGGATACCGTATCCACTAAACCGCCGGTTTTGCGCACGATGGGGATCGCCCCGTAGCGCATCGCCAACATTTGGGCAATGCCGCAGGGTTCAAACCGCGAGGGCATCAGGAACACATCACTCCCCGCATAGATCCGCCGGGAAAGGCCATCGTTATAGAGGATTTGCACCGAAGTGCGCCCCGGATAGCGAGAGGCCAAGTGCCACATTTGGGTTTCATAATAGCGATCGCCCGTCCCCAACAGCACAAACTGGGCATCGGAATAGGCCAAAAACCGATCCATCACCTGAATTAACAGGTCAATCCCCTTTTGCTCCACGAGCCGCGTCACCATCCCCACCAGGAAGATATCAGGGTCAATGGCTAGGCCTAACTCCTCTTGGAGGGCGATTTTATTTTCCACCCGGCGATCGAGGGTGTCAGCGGTGAAGTTTTCGACAATGTAGCGATCGCTCGCTGGGTCATAGCTATCGAGATCAATCCCGTTGAGAATCCCCCGCAACTTCCCACTCACAAAGGACATCAAACCATTAAGCTGTTCCCCATAGGCCGGCGTTTGGATCTGTTGGGCATAGGTGGGGGAAACCGTCGTCACCATATCCGCAAACTGGATCGCCGCCGCCATCGTGTTATGACCCTGCATATACCAAGGACACCAGGCAAACTGCTCCAGCTTCCACCGCCACGGCCCTTGATAGGCAATATTGTGAATCGTAAAAACGGTCTTAATATCCTCAGTCTCGTGCATCCACACCGGAATCATCCCTGTATGCCAGTCGTTACAGTGAATCACGTCCGGCTTCCAATAATTCCAAGCAAACTCTGCCGCCCCATTGGCAAAGAACGTGAACCGCCATTCCTCATCCTCGCCGTAGTAAATGCGGTGAGGGTCAAAGGCAGGGTGGCCAAACAGGTACAGAGGAACATCACTATCGAGCATTTGCGTCTCATAGACCGCAAATTTCTGAAACATGGCAGTGCCCCACCAGACTGGCTCCTCAGGAATCTCTAACATCTGATTGAGAAATCCGTAGTAGGGCATAAAAACCCGTACATCATGCCCCAACTGACGAAGAATCTTCGGGAGTGTCCCGACCACATCACCCATACCCCCGACTTTTGCCAAGGGGGCCACTTCTGCGGCAACGAAGAGGATTTTCATATTGCTAATTGTGAACACCGTTGGCTAAATGTTAACCCCTAGATGTCCCATCGCTACGCTTTTTTTTCAGGTTGTGGCCGGGGGGAGCGTTGGCGCAGCCTCTCTCTCGGAGAATCACCCCTCCCCAATGCCCCGGTTAATCCCCAGATGCCACCTTGGCCGGCGGTTCGGGTAAACTGGTTTCCAGTTTGAGGCAGTTTTGACCATTCACCTGGAGTCGGTATTCCACCTTATCCATTAAGCGGTTCATGATCAGCCAGCCGTAGCCCCCCTCTTGACGGTCTTCCGGGCTAGGGGGCAGGTACGTGGCTAAATCGTAGCCTGTGCCGTGATCCCAAATTTCTAAGGCAATATCCCGGTTTTTTAATTCTAAGCGCAGTAAAACGGGGATTTGGGACTGCTCTCGGTGGGCATGGCGCACGACGTTGGAATAGGCTTCCACTAGGGCCAACCGGAGGCGGTTGGATTGCCTCGGCCATTCCACCGAGTCCCCGAGTTCCAATTCTAGACAATCCAAGAGCCATCGCTCAACGATGGTCAGAAATTTCAAATCACTGGGGATATGTAGTTCTGTTTTCATGGGTTACAGAACCTCCAAAGAGAGCATGGTTTGGTCGTCTTCTTGAACTTGGATAGTGTATTCACGGAAGCACTGCAAGAGAGTATCAAGATGAAAGGTATGGGGGGTTTGTTGAATCAGTGACCATAACCCTTCTTGCATCAACATTTCACTGTGATGCTCAGGATCAGGGCTTGCGGTATGGGCGACGGTGGCCTCGGTAATGCCGTCACTGGTCAGCAGGAAAATATCCCCTGGAGTCAGGGTAACTTCTCCTACTTTACCCCTCCACTGGGGCAAAATCCCGACAGGAATGCCCCGGTCTTTGAGGTAACGGGGTTCAAGGTTGGGGTTGTCGGGATGGATATCGGGGTGAGACCAGACCATGGGGTAGATATGACCAGCGTTAGCATAAACAAGGATGCGATCGCCCGGTCGGTAGCGGGCAATTACCATTGTAATAAAACAGTTGGTACTAAAAAGATCCTCATTCATGGTTTGATTGAGGTTTTTCAGGACGGTTTCCGGTTCTGGGGAGATTTCCTGGGCAAGTTCCCGCCGCAGAATGGAAATGGCACTGGTCATAAACAGCGCCGCCGGGACACCCTTACCGGACACATCCCCCACTGCCACCCAGACATCTCCTTGGGGGTGAACATAGACCTCAAAGAAATCTCCCCCCACTTCCCGCGCCGGGAAGCAACTGGCCTGCACTTTGACGCTGCCGGTATCCCCCCAACTTTGCCGCAGCAGGTTGCGCTGGATTTGCCGGGCCACTTCCAGTTCTGCCCGCATTTTCTCCGCCTGCTGTTGGGTGCGGTGGTAGAGGCGGGCTTGGGAGATGGCGATCGCCGCCTGCTCCGCTACGGATTCGAGCAGTTGAATTTCGCTCTTGATTAGCGCTTGATCGCCGTCTTGGTGGTTGAGGTAAAGCACCGCGAGGAGTTGCTGCTGCACCGTCAGGGGGACGACCAATTCTGCCGCCCCGCTTTCCACTTCCAAGTGTTGGGTGGCTCCGGTGGATACCACTTGGGCGATCAGGGCTTGGGCTGCGGGGGTGGCGATCGCCCCATCGGGGTAAGCGTAGGCTTCTTCGAGTAAATTTCCCCCCTCCACGGGCCGCAGAACGGTAGTACTCGCACCAAAATTTTCCCCGATGGTTTTGGCAATCACCCGCAACATATTTTGATAGTCGAGGGATTCGCGGATACTACTGGTGACGACGTTGAGGATTTCTTCTCGGCGGAGCGCCCGCCGCAGTTCATTGGTGCGCTGCTTGAGGACGTGATAGGTCTCCGAAGCCTGCTGGACAACGGCCTTGAGGTTTTCCGGGTTCCAGGGTTTGGTGATGTATTTAAACACCTTCCCGGAATTGATCGCATCGACGAGATCCTCCACATCGGTATAGCCGGTGAGGAGGATCCGGATGGTTTCGGGGAAGCGATCGACGGTTTTACTGAGGAACTCCGTGCCGTTCATCACCGGCATGCGTTGATCGGAAATGATCACCGCCATTTCCCCTTCCGTATCGAGAATCTCAAGGGCAGCAACGGCTCCATCGGCTTTGAACACCTTGAAGTCCCGTCGAAACGTGCGAAAAAGCAAGTCGAGGTTGTCCGGTTCATCGTCAACAACCATTAACTTCAATTTCTTTGAGCTTGCCTGACTCATGAATTCGCTCCGATGGAATGGCTAGGGGGCCAACAAAAACAGGAGGGCGACCTAAAAACGGGATTGAGGACTACCATGCCGTACAATTATGCTGATTAAATGACCAGATCGCCATCCAATGGGTAGGAATGAAGAACCCAGAGGTTCGATAACCGAATTCATCACAACTCAGAGGATGGAGCATTGCAGTTTGGATCGTGCAACATGGATTGAATGGGCCGATAGCGATAGTTGGTTACCGCTGATGTTAATGAAACTATATCATTCAAACCCAGGTCTCTTCCCATTGGGATGGGATTTTCATGATTTCCGAAGGTGGAGCCTATCCCCTTGGCCTGTTTTTCTGGAGGGTGCCCCGTGAAGCCGCTTTTAACCCCTTCACCGTTGGATTTACCTCTGCGCCGGGATCTGGCGGGGGGAGAATTGGAAAATATGAAAACCCATCTCGATGTGCTGTTGTTGGCCTTGGAGGCGTTGACGGGAGCAGGGTCGGAGGCGATGCTCAATGCGGCTCAGGATTTGGGGTTAATAGGGGTGATTAGCGATCGCGTCGCCCTCTGGCGGTTACGCCAGGCCAACCCCCAACGCAAAAGCTCCGGGGGGCGGAAAAAGTTGGATATTGAGGAGGCGCGATCGCTGGTGTTGATCATCTGTTATCTGTCCCAAACCCACCAAAGCCGTATCCGTCGCGGTGTGACGCTCCTTGAACAAATGACGGAGCAGGGCAAAGACCCCACCCGCGCCGCCCTATTGGGGGATTATGTCGATCAATTTACCAACACATTCCAAGACCGGATGGAGACGGATGCGATCCCCACAGCGGCGCAGTTGATGCAGTTGGCCTTTAAGCTCCTGATCGATCTGATGTTTTACAGTGCCACCAACGGCCACCGTCGCCTCTGGTTGGCCCTCTTTGACCAAGCCCAATCCTAAAGCGGTTTTTGCGCTATGTTTCAACTCACCCGCCGCTATCCCCATCCCACCTGTACGCTCTTGATCCAAGCAGAGCGATCGCCCCTCTCCAAGTGGCACAAGTTTCCGGTGGTGAAAAATCTTCAGTTTGAGTTACAGGTGAGCGATCCCCGCCGTCTTGATCCTGAACCGATCAAGGTGTGGGGGGAACAAGCCCACCTCGAAGAACTCTGCACATTAGTTCAGGATTATGTGCAGGAGACGATCCTAGGGAGTTCGCCGCAAACCCTGTCTCTCCATGACACGGTGATTACGATGCCCAAAAAGGCGATCGCCCTCACCCCCCACAGCCGCCTCCAGCACCAGCTTTATATCGGCCATGATCAGGTGAAAAGTTCTCAGCCGGTGATTGATCTCAGCGTCACCCAATTATTAGACCTGGCCACCGCCCTGGCGGACTTTCAAAATGAACTGCAACTGCTGCCGATGCTGCCCTCCCACCGCACGGGCCGCCCCAGGGGTTGGCAATCCGCCGCTGCTGTGGTGTTGGGGGCGATCGCCCTCTCCACGGGCGTTTACTACCATCTCGCCACCCGCATCCCCGAAACCAGCCTTTCCAACAACCCCATCCCCATCATCCCCCGTTCCCCTGATGTGGAAGTGTTACCCCCCGAACCCCCACCCCAAGCCGATCCCCTCCCTACCCCCCTCATGCCCCCCGACCTCGAAGGCTTGGGAACCCTCGCCCCCCCCACGGGGGTCGATCGTCCCGCCGGCCCCGCCGCCGCCGGCAACGATGGCCCCATCACCCCCCCGCCCCGCACCGAAGTTCAACGCCGTTCAGAACCCGCCCCCAGTTCAGAA